>NZ_JBHWBP010000572.1:0-3130 GCF_042735575.1 Streptomyces sp. NPDC059564
GCGGTGATGCTGCGCTGGCTCACCAGTGCCGTCATCACTGGCAACGGCGCCACGCCCACCGGCGACATCGAGAAGGTCACCGGCCAGCCGCCCACGACCTTCCGCGAGTTCGCCGAGCGCTACGCCCACACCTGGACCCTGGAGGCGAAGTGACCAAGACCGTCAGCGACAACACGCCCCTGATCGGGGCGAACAGTCCCTTCTTCCGTATCATCAAGGAGGGGCTGGACGGCCTGGTCGACGGGGAGGACTACTACGACCTGCTGGCCGACGACGTGGTCTTCGAGTACGTGATGACCGTGCCCGGGTACCCCCGGCGGGTCGAGGGACGCCAGGGGATCGTCGACCTGTACAGCGACTACGGCACCTACGTGACGCTGCGCAGCGCGGACAATCTCCGCGTGCACCGGGACCCGGAGACCTCGGTGGTCGTCCTGGAGTACGAGGTCCACGGCACGTCGGCCCCGACAGGGCGCGCCTACGACAATCGCCTCGTCTCCGTCGTGACCGTCCAGGACCGCAAGGTGGCGCACTGGCGCGACTATCTCGACCCCACCGCAATATTCGACGCACAGGGCTGGCCGCGGAGCGGTCGCGCGTAAGTACGGGGCAAGGCGGCGGAACAACCGGTACGAGCATGTGTGGGCGATCCCGGCCGCGTACGTGCCCTGGCTCTCGAAGCCTACGACCGCCTGACACAGGACTCGCCCTGGCCGAGATCGCAGTCGACGGCTGCATCACGGCTACGCCGGTGCCAAGCCCTGTATCCCAACGGCCGAGTTGGGCTTCACCGCCGAGATCTCCGGTAGGGGAGCCCCGGCCCCGTTCCGGGCGGTTTGCCCGCTGGGTGGCAGAGCACCCGCAGGCAAGCGGTACCGCTGGGACACCCGGCTGACCGGCCGGGCCCCAAGGCTACGTGGGGTCCGACGGGCACAGTTGCTCGTCGATCAGGGTGTCCATGGCCTGCTCGCTGCCCGGACCGCCGTTGCCGGTGCGCTCGACCACGGCTGTCCTGCGGCCGTCGGGGGTGACGCCGTCGCGAGTGCTGTAGCCGGGGACGTCGCCGGCGTGGCCGAAGTAGCCGCCACCGCAGGACAGCGGCAACCACATGAGCCCCAGGCCGTATCGCGCCCCGGGCAGGACAGGGGCCGGCACGGTTGTCTGCATCTGGGCCAGCTGGGCCGGGGCGAGCAATCGGCCGCGCATCAGCGCCGTGTAGAACGTGGTCAGGTCTGCGGTGGTGCTGGTGATCTCTCCGGCGGCGCCGGCGGCGCTCGGGTTGAACGCGGTGACGTCGATCGTCGGGCCCGACCCGAAGTTGGAGTATCCGTGCAGGTGCGGGCCGGGTATGGACGGGTCGGTGCCCGGTGTGCGGGTGCGGCGCAGCCCCAGGGGCTGGATGATGCGCGTGGTGACCTCGTTCTGCCAGGTGTGCCTTGTGACCCGGTTGATGATCATGCCGGCCAGGATGTAGTTCGTGTTCGAGTAGTTCCACCCGGTGCCGGGGGCGAAGTCCGGCGCGTGCCGCATGGCGATGGCGACCAGTTGCTCCGGGGTGTAGGTGGTGTAGCGCTCGGCCAGGAAGCCCTCCGTCGAAGCGAGCCCGGGCAGGTCGGCGGTGTAGTTGAAGATCCCGCTGGTGTGCTGCAGCAGCTGGCGAACGGTGATCCTGCTGCCGTCGTTGCCGTTCCCGGAGACCACGCCCGGCAGCCAGTGCTCAACGGTATCGTCCAGCGACAGCCGTCCCTCACCGACGAGTTGGAGTATCACCGTGGCCGTGAAGGTCTTGGTGGCGCTGCCGATACGGAAGGCGTCGTAGCGGCTCGCGCGCACGCGGGTGTCGGCGTCGGCCTGTCCCACGGACGCGAAACGGTGGCCGCGCGGCCCGGTCGTCTCGGCCACGACCGCGACGTTCCCGGTGTCCTTGATCGCGTTCACCTGGCTCCACAGCGAGCCCGGTCCGACCGTGACCGCTTCGGCCGCCGGTGCGCACACCAGCGCGGCCAACGCGCCGACGAGCACAGCAGCACCTAAGCGCCGCGGGTTCCTGTTGCGCATGAGTCGTCTCCTCGCGAAAGGGCTGTAGTACCACAACGGCGGTGCTACAGCGACGGTATGGAGCAACCCGGTCGCCAGCGATGGGGCTAGCACCCGGGCCGGGGTGCGGCTGGCCCCCGTTCTGTGACGGGCGCAGGTGATGTCCGGGACGGGCTCCGCTTCCTCGGTCACCGAACACGTCGTCCCTTGATCCACACTCCGCGGATACGGGTGGTGGCGCCGATGTCCTGAGTGGGGTCACCGTCGATGAGCAGCAGATCGGCGCGGCGGCCGCCTTCGATCACGCCGCGGTCGGTCAGGCCGAACACCTCGGCCGCGGTAACGGTCGCGCCCCGCAGCGCCTGGGCGGGGCTGAGCCCGGCATCGACAAGTAGGGCGAGCTCTTCATGGAGGCTTTGCCCCGCAGGAGGAGAGAAGGGGGCGGTGGGGTCCTGGTTGGAGTCCGTTCCGGCGATGATGGTCACGCCGGCTGCCAGGTGGGCGGCAGTTGATCTCCGGGCGCTGGCGTAGTCCATGCGAGGCATCAGCCCGAGCCTGCCCATGACCCGGAAGAGAGGCTTCCTGCCGAGAGCGGCGGTGAGTCCGCGCATCATGGTCAGCGTCGGCGAGACCACGATGTCCTTGGCGGCGACCTCGGCCGCGAGCCCGGGGTCCAGTGCACCGGCGATGGGGGCGTGGGTGAGGATATCGACGCCCGCGTCGACGGCCGTGCGGATGGATGTGGGGGTCATGGCGTGGGCGATGACTTTCAAGCCCGCGCCATGGGCGCGCGTGATCAGGGCGGCGATGGTCTCAGGGGACAGTGCGGCGGTGCCCGGCTGTTGGGGATCATCGACGATGATCTTGATGTAGTCGACGGAACGGCGGATCTGGTCGCCGATGAACCGGTCGGCGTCCGCGCTGCCGGTCACCGCGATGGATTCGGGATAGCCCATCTTCTTGGTCTGCGTCGATTTCGGCGCCACCGCCGGATAGCCGGCGCTGTAGAGGTCGGCCACCTCGTCGTGGTGCCGCAGTGGCAGCAGTTCGTCGGGGTGGGGTGTCGCCATGTCCAGGACGGTGGTGACACCCC
>NZ_JBHWBP010000573.1:0-3122 GCF_042735575.1 Streptomyces sp. NPDC059564
CCCTTCGGTCGCGTCGCTTCGCGATGGCCTTCGGCCACCCTTGACAGACCGCCCCGCCACGAAAAGCCGAAGACCGACGGGAAACCCCCAAAAGAACGGTCACGGGGCAGGAGCGACAGAAGCGGCCCCGCCAGAGAAGCGACGACCTGCCCCGGGCCGGCTGACCACGGCACCTGGCCCGCTGCGCCTGCAAGGCAGACCGAGGGCGGCGGTACCCGCACGAAACGGCAACCAAATAACCGACGGAGCCCCAGGCGCGTCGGATCGCTACGTGCTTCGCCCGGCCAGGCGGCCGCAGGCCGTCTTGGGCCGGGCACAAGCCGCCCCCGCGGCCGTCAGCGGGGAAGGAAGGTCTGGCGCCAGGTCAGGGACGACATGGTCAGCGCCGCCTCCGC
The DNA here is from genome assembly GCF_042735575.1 of Streptomyces sp. NPDC059564. Classification (NCBI taxonomy): domain Bacteria; kingdom Bacillati; phylum Actinomycetota; class Actinomycetes; order Kitasatosporales; family Streptomycetaceae; genus Streptomyces; species Streptomyces sp. NPDC059564. Next base: position 396 of record NZ_JBHWBP010000573.1, read on the forward strand.
CAGGGACTTCGCCGAGGTGGTCTTCAGGGCGTTGAGGCTGGAGTCGATCCAGTTCTGTACGTTCACGTTGCCCTGTTCGCGGTACTCGACGGCTTGGATGAGGCATTCGAGTTTGTCGGCGTCGTGGGCGATGACCACCTCGGGGTCGGTGCCGTTCTCGTAGTCCGCCACGACGGCCTGGATGCCGGCCGCGACGGCCGGGTGGGCGGTCGCGAGCTGGTCGGCGGTGATCTCCTCGTTGGAGGCGGCTTTGAGGTAGCGGCGGCCGATGTGCGGGATGTCCCCGATGCGGGTTTCCTGGGTGTCGTGCATGACGCACATGAGGGTGACCCTGGCGGCGTCGGCGCCCTCCATCATGGCGAGTACGGCGCCGATGGCGGCGACGCGGAAGCTGTGTTCGGCGACGCTCTCCGGATCCCTGACCCCGGCGTGCCACCATCCCGACCGGCGTTCGCGCTTCAGGACGCCGAGCTCGAACAGGAAACCCGCGGTGCCCTCTACGTTGGCCGTCTCGTCTGCCATGTGGTGCCCTCCGAGTTGGTCAGTCGTACTCGGCTAGACGGTAGTCCACAGTGCTCAGCTCACGCCTGGATCTTTCCGACAGGGCACTTCCATCGAGGAGTTCAGTGGTTCGCTGCGCCAGGTCCGCAACAAGCCGCCTGCTGCCAGCGGGAGCCACCTGTACGTCTCCAACAGGGCCCATACCGTGTGCGCGTACAAATCGACGAATCCGGGTGCCTGGTGGATGCCATCCACCAGGCCACGCAGCAGCGTGACCGGGTCCCAGCCCTTCATGCTCCGGTCACGCATGAACTCGTCATTGGCTTCAGGCCGCCGTATCACGCCGAGCCAAAGCGCCCAGTAGTTGAGGTTGGCGATTTCGCCGTCGTCGCTGTCCACCATCGAGCGCTCGATGAAATCCCACAACAGCTGGGGGTCGCCGAGGCGTGCCAGGACCGTGGCCGTGGAGCGGGCCTCGGCCCAAAACGGGGTCCAACCTGGTCCTGCCAGACCCCCACGCCGAGCGTGGAGCGCGTGCGCGGTCCACGACGCTGCGCCGGGCCCGTGGTCGTAAGAGGTCAGGTAGAGAGCCTACCGATGGAGGAGCGAGCCCCCGGCCCCAAGACGCCCCGCGACCTCTGCCGTTTCGCGCAGGTGCGCGAATAGCGTAGTCCGTTCCGTCGGGCTCAGTCGCGGAGCCGAAGCGGCAGGACCGTGGCGGGTCGGTACGGGTCGGCAGCGGAGGATCGGTGGTGGGGATCCGTTGACCGCCCACGCGATCATGTGCGCGGTGTCCCGGGTGTGTACCCATTCGCAGAGTGGATGCGGCACCCCGGGGCGGGGAGGAGCCAGCGCCGCCCCGATGACCCGGTCGGCGTCCATCGCGGCATCCAGGAGTACGACAACGTCTGGGTCCGCGCCGACTCCGGGCAAACGGCGGCGCAGACCGAGCAGATCCGCGCCTTGCATGTTCGAGATCGGCCGTCGACCAGCTTCCCAGCCCTGGTATGTCGCGACGCTGACGCCGAGGAGTTCGGCCATTTCCTCCTGCGAGCGAGGGATGCTCTCCCGCGAGGTGCGGAGCACGAAGCCTCCGATGAGCCCCATGCCCTGTGTCCTGGCTGCCGACATAGCCTCTCCCGCTCGCGTTCGGCGTCGAATCCCGCACTCGTACTCACAGTGAGTGTTGCGACAACTACACCGGCCGTAGGTTCTGCTCGTCAACGCCTCCAGGGCCGATTTCCCACCGACGACTGAAGATGCGGAATACCTCCCGTAGGGGCCCTGAGCAGGCAATTCGTGCTGCCCGGACACGGGTCCCACCATGGAGGGCTGCCATGACGATGATCAGGTCCGGACCGGCTGCGAGCCAGGTCACCGTCCGACGCCCAGCGGGGCTCACTGACGGCGACAGCACCCGAAGTCCGGGAACCGATGTCTACGGGGTCAGTGCGGAGTTGCTCGACCGGGCGCTTGCCGGCTGGGAACGCTTCATCGACTCCTTCGAGGAGTCGACCGATGGCTGAGCAGTACGAATACGTGCGGCATCGGCTCCTGGGCCGTCGCGTGCGCGACATTGCCTCCGGAACCGAGGGCAAGCTGATGGCCGTGATCAACGAGAACGTCTCGGACAGCGGGGCCGAGCGATGGATGCATCTCGCCTACGTCCGGGACGCGACCGGCCTCGAATTCACCACGGCAGTCCACAACATCGTGCCCGCCGACTACATCGATGCCCTGGACAGAGCCCTCGGCCGACGGTGTTCACCGGAGTAGCGAGTCGGCTGATGAAACCGTATGCCGCACCTCGGCCTCGGGCCCCAGAAGGCTGTCAGTCGCCGAGAAGAGCGGTGCGCGTGGCGATCTGTTGCGCCTGGGTGCTCCGCAGGGGGTCTGGTCAGCATTTGGTGCGGGTAGCCGGGCCCCCGGTCCTGGATCAGGAATCCAAGGGCCCGAATGCCCGGCGAACCGGGCCCCGGCCCCTCGTCTCATCGCTGAGAGACCCGTCCCTTCGCTCTGGACCGTGCCGTTCTTTTGGGGGTTTCCCGGCAGTCTTCGGCTTTTCGTGGCGGGGCGGTCTGTCAAGGGTGGCCGAAGGCCATCGCGAAGCGACGCGACGAAGGAGCGCCCTTGACAGGGCGGCCCGACGCGGAAGGACGATGAGACTGACGGGAAACCGCCAAACCGACTCTGAGACCGCCCAAGGGGACACCGCTCTCCCACCCC
>NZ_JBHWBP010000574.1:0-3064 GCF_042735575.1 Streptomyces sp. NPDC059564
GGCAAGGACCCGTCCAAGGTCGACCGCTCCGCCGCCTACGCCATGCGCTGGGTCGCGAAGAACGTGGTCGCCGCCGGACTGGCCGCGCGCTGCGAGGTCCAGGTCGCGTACGCCATCGGCAAGGCCGAGCCCGTCGGCCTCTTCGTCGAGACCTTCGGCACGAACACCGTCGAGACCGGCCTGATCGAGCAGGCCATCGGCGAGGTATTCGACCTGCGCCCGGCCGCGATCATCCGCGACCTCGACCTGCTGCGGCCCATCTACGCCCAGACCGCCGCCTACGGCCACTTCGGGCGCGAGCTGCCGGACTTCACCTGGGAACGCACCGACCGCGTCGACGCCCTGCGCGAGGCCGCGACCCCGCGCTGACCGCAGGCCCCGCCCGCGGGCCCCGCACCGTCCGCCCCGAGTGAGAGGAAAGTGTCTTGCGCATCGCCGTGTCCGGCTCCATCGCGACCGACCACCTCATGGTCTTCCCCGGCCGCTTCGCCGAGCAGCTGATCACCGAGATGGTCGAGCACGTGTCCCTGTCCTTCCTCGCCGACAAACTGGAGGTGCGGCGCGGAGGCGTGGGCGCGAACATCTCCTTCGGCCTCGGCCGGCTGGGCCTGCGCCCCGTACTCGTGGGCGCGGCGGGCGTCGACTTCTCCGCATACGGCGCCCTCCTGCGCGAGGCGGGCGTGGACACGACGTCGGTCCGGGTCAGCGAGACCCTGCACACGGCCCGCTTCGTGTGCACCACGGACGTCGACCAGAACCAGATCGCGACCTTCTACGCGGGCGCCATGGCCGAGGCCCACCTCATCGACCTCGCCGACGCCCACCACCGCACGGACGGCCTCGACCTGGTCATCGTCGGCGCCGACGACCCCGCGGCCATGCTGCGCCACACGGCCACCGCCCACGCCCTCGGCATCCCGGTGGCCGCCGACCCCTCCCAGCAACTCGCCCGCCTGGACACCGAGCAGACCCGGACCCTGGTGGACGGGGCCCACCTGCTCTTCACCAACGAGTACGAGAGCGCCCTCCTGCGCGAACGCACCGGCTGGACGGAAGAGGACGTCCTGGTACGCGTCGGCACCTGGATCACCACGCGCGGCGCCGACGGCGTCACGATCACGAGCGCCGACGGCCGGCACCTGGACGTCCCGGCGGTCCCGACCGACGACGTGGTCGACCCGACGGGCGTCGGCGACGCCTTCCGCGCCGGGTTCCTCGCGGGCCTCTCGTGGGAGCTGTCGTACGAACGCGCGGCCCAGCTCGGCTGCGCCCTGGCCACGGTGGTGCTCGAATCGGTGGGCACCCAGGAGTACAAGCTGCTCGCCTCCGACGTGCTGGCCAGGATCGGCCGGGTCTACGGCCACGAGGCGGCCCGGGAGATCGAACCGTCGCTGGCGGGACTGTCATGACGGCCCTGCGCGACGCCCTCGACAGCGGGGTCCCGTCCTTCTCCTTCGAGTTCTTCCCGCCCAAGAGCGACGCGGGCAGCCGTGTCCTGTGGGAGGCCATCCGCCGCATCGAGGCGCTGGCGCCGACCTTCGTATCGGTGACCTACGGGGCCGGCGGCTCCTCCCGGGACCGCACCGTGGAGGTGACCAAACGGATCGCCGCCGAGACGACACTGCGGCCCGTCGCCCACCTCACCGCCGTCGGTCACTCCGTGGCCGAACTGCGCCACATCATCGGCCAGTACGCGGACGTGGGCGTACGCGACGTCCTCGCCCTGCGCGGCGACCCGCCCGGCGACCCGAACGCGCCCTGGGAGCGCCACCCGGACGGTCTGTCCCACGCCCACGAGCTGGTCAGCCTGGTCCGGGATTCCGGGGCCTTCAGCGTCGGCGTCGCGGCGTTCCCCGAACGGCATCCGCGCTCCCCGGACTGGGAGAGCGAGATGCGGCACTTCGTGGCCAAATGCCGGGCGGGCGCCGACTACGCGATCACGCAGATGTTCTTCCACGTCGACGACTACCTGCGGCTGCGCGACCGCGTGGCCGCCGCGGGCTGCGACACCCCGGTCATCCCGGAGATCATGCCGGCCACCGACGTGCGCCAGATCAGCCGGTTCGCCGAGCTCAGCGGTGCCTCGTTCCCCGGCCACCTGGCCCGCCGGCTCGACGCCGTGCGCGACGACCCGGCCGCCGGTCACGCCGTCGGCGTCGAGTACGCCACCGCCATGGCCGAGCGGCTGCTGGCCGAGGGCGCACCGGGGCTGCACTACATCACCCTCAACCGCTCGACGGCGACGCTCGAGATCCACCGCAACGTACTGAACTCAAGGAGTGCCCAGCATGTCCTCGCAGCCCACCGCTGACCTCAAGGACTTCACGGATTTCAAGGTCGCCGACCTGTCCCTCGCCGCGTTCGGCCGCAAGGAGATCACCCTGGCCGAGCACGAGATGCCGGGCCTGATGTCGATCCGCCGCGAGTACGCCGACGCGCAGCCCCTGTCCGGGGCGCGGATCACCGGTTCCCTGCACATGACGGTGCAGACGGCCGTGCTGATCGAGACGCTCGTCGCGCTGGGCGCGGAGGTCCGCTGGGTGTCGTGCAACATCTACTCGACGCAGGACCACGCGGCCGCCGCGATCGCGGCGGCGGGGATCCCGGTGTTCGCCTGGAAGGGCGAGACGCTGGAAGAGTACTGGTGGTGCACCGAGCAGGCGCTGACCTGGCCCGGGCACACGGGCCCGAACATGATCCTGGACGACGGCGGTGACGCCACCCTCCTGGTCCACCAGGGCGTCGCATACCAGAAGGCCGGCACCGTCCCCAACCCGGCGACCGCCGAGAACGAGGAGATGGCCCTGGTCCTGGCCCTGCTCGCCAAGACCGGCATCGACTGGACGGCCCTGGCCGCCGGCATCCGCGGCGTGACCGAGGAGACCACCACCGGCGTCCACCGCCTCTACGAAATGCACCAGGCCGGCACCCTGCTCTTCCCGGCGATCAACGTGAACGACGCGGTCACCAAGTCGAAGTTCGACAACAAGTACGGCTGCCGCCACTCCCTGATCGACGGCATCAACCGCGCCACCGACGTCCTGATCGGCGGCAAGGCCGCCGT
>NZ_JBHWBP010000575.1:0-3049 GCF_042735575.1 Streptomyces sp. NPDC059564
CCCCACCCCCGTGCCGGGGGTGGGGCGGTGTGGCGTCCGGGCGGTGCGGTCACGCGTGTCCGACTGCCGGGTCAGCAGCCGAAGTTGACGCGGCGGAACGAGGCGTAGTGGTCGGCGGTGTAGTAGTCCTCCTGCGCCTGCCGGCCGGTGATGATCCGGCGGGCGCCGCGCGTCGGCGAGCCCGGGGTGATGACCGTGTACTCGTGGTAGTAGCCGGTGCTCTGACCGGGCAGCAGCCGCTCACGGTTCTGGAAGACGACGCCGTCCTGGGAGTACGGGAACGGGCCGCCCTGGTCGATGAGGTCGAGGGTGTCGTGCGCCTGGGAGGGCAGCGCGGAGTAACAGACGCTGCCCACCGCCTTCACCGAGATGGCGGAGGCGACGGGGGCCGCCGAAGCGGCCGGTGCGACGAGGAGGGTGGCGGCGACGGCGGAGGCGCCGATGAGGGCGGCGATGCGCGGGGGGATTCTCATGCGGCCATGATGACGCGCGTAGAGCCGGGCAGGTCAACGCCAACTGGGCTGATTTTCCTGCCTGTTCACCGCTCCAGCACCTGGCGGAACGCAGTCGCCGCCGCCCCGTAACGCGGCCGCCATCTACGGCGGCGCCGAGGGGCGGCGGACGGTCGGTCCCGGGCCGGCGCACCGGTCCCCCGGGATGCCGCACTGGCGGGTCTCGGGCAGGCTGGGCCCATGGAGCACGCGCCGATCGTCGTACACCGGATCTCGCCGTCGGGTGGCCGCCGGGTGACGATCCGGGTCCAGGGCCACGAGACGGCGCTGGGGGTCGCCCACTCGGACGCCGACGTGGTCGAGTTCCTGCGGCGGATCGAGGTGCCCGACCCCGACGAGGCGGTCCTCGGCGACGCGAGGGTGATCGAGTGGCAGGGCGACGCCCCGCACCAGTACGAGGCCGAGACCGGCCCTCCCCCGCCCGACCTGCCGTAGGCCGGGCGGGCCGCGCGGGGGCGGCATCGCGTCAGACGGACCAGACGGCCGCCGCGATGGTGAAGGAGTGGCCGGCCGGGTCGCTGAAGAGCCGGGCCTCGTACGGCCCGGCTTCGGTGCCGGTGGACATCGGACGGGCGCCGAGCGCCACCGCCTCGCGTTCGGCCTCGTCCAGGTCGGCGAGGTCGACGATGATCCGCAAGTGCGCCTGCTGCGCGTGCTCCGGGCGGGGCCAACTCGGCGGCGCGTAGCCGTGGTCGCGGCGGATCGCGAGGTGGACCCCGGCTCCGCCGACCACCTCGACCAGGTCCGGCTCCTGGCCGACCTGAGCGTCGGCACCGAGGAGCCGGGCGTAGAACAGGGCCAGGTCGTGGGGCTCGGCACAGTCCAGTACGAGCACGCTTGTCTTCTTGACCGTCATGGGTCGCACGTACCCGCCCCGCGGCCCCGCACGCCCCGTCGAACGTCTGTACGCGCACTCGTGCCGAGCGGGGGTGCCCGCCCGGCTCCGTTGGCCATAATCGGGGGCGAGGAGCGGCTGACACCCCTCGGACCGACCCGCCGCGCTGGAGGTCACAGCATGACCGGCACCACCGTTCCCGGAGCCCGGCCGCCGGGGCCCTTCGCGCACCCCGCCCTCTTCTACCGGGGGCCGCAGGAGTACGCGGCGGGCGTGGGCGGCTTCGTGCGCGCCGCGCTCGCGGCGGGCGAGCCGGTGTTCGTCGCCGTCCCCGGTCCCCGTCTCGACGCGCTGCGCCACGGCCTGGGCGGGGACGCCGACGCGGTCGAGTGGGCGGACATGACGGTGCTGGGCCGCAACCCGGGGCGGATCCTCGCGGCGCTCCAGGACGTCGCGGACCGGGATCCGGACCGGCCCGTGCGGATCGTGGGCGAGCCGCTCTGGCCCGGCCGGAGCCCGGCGGAGATCCGCGAGGCCACCCGCCACGAGGCGCTCATCAACACCGCCTTCGCGGGCCGGGCCGCCACCGTCCTGTGCCCGTACGACGCGGACGGCCTGCCCGCCGGGGTCCTCGCCGACGCCCGCCGGACGCATCCCACGCTGATCGGGGGCGGGCACGGTCCGCAGGCCAGCCCCGCCTACGCGGACCCGGCCGCCGTGTGCGCCGACTGCGACCTGCCGCTGGCCGCGCCCCCCGCCGACGCGGTCTTCCTCGGCTACCGGTCGGGCATGCTGTCCGGGGTGCGCGCCCATGCCGAGGCCTGGGCCCGGCACACGGCCCTGGCCCCGGACCGGCGGGGCGACCTCGTCCTCGCCGTCAGCGAGGCCGCCGCCAACTCCGTCGCGCACGGCGGCGGCAGCGGGACGCTCGGGCTGTGGCGCACGGCCGGGGGCGGTGTCGTCGCCGAGATCCGCGACGGCGGCCGGCTGAAGGACCCCCTGGCGGGGCGCCGGCGCCCCTCGCCCGCCTCGGGCAACGGCGGGCGCGGCCTGTGGATGATCCACCAGCTGTGCGACCTCGTCGAGGTCCGGGCGCTGCCCGACGGGCTCACCCTGCGCCTGCACATGCGGACCGCCTGAGGCCGGTCCCTCGCCGCCGGGAGCGGGCGCCGGTGCACCGGCGCCGGGGCCGCCGCGCGGGTGGGGCATGATCGGGGCATGTCTGATCGCATCATTGCCGCCTGCGACGGGGCGGCGAAGGGTAATCCCGGGCCTGCCGGATGGGCGTGGGTCATCGCGGACCCGCAGGGCCGCGCGGAGCGCTGGGAGGCCGGCCCGTTGGGCCGGGCCACCAACAACGTGGGTGAACTCACCGCGCTTCAGCGGCTGTTGGAGGCGCTCGCGCCCGGGACGGCCGCCGAGGTGCGGATGGATTCCCAGTACGCCATGAAGGCGGTGACGCAGTGGCTGCCCGCGTGGAAGCGCAACGGGTGGAAGACGGCCGCCGGGAAGCCGGTGGCCAACCGGGAGCTCGTCGAGCGCATCGACGCGCTGCTGGGCGAGCGGGACGTCGAGTTCCGCTACGTCCCCGCCCACCGCGAGGACGGCGACCACCTCAACGCCATCGCCGACCAGGCCGCCAGTGACGCCGCGCTCACCCAGCAGGCCGCCGGCACCGCCCTGGGGCACGCCGAGCTGCCGG
>NZ_JBHWBP010000576.1:0-3042 GCF_042735575.1 Streptomyces sp. NPDC059564
GCACCGCCCTTCGCGCTTTCCGGGGCCCGTCAGACCACGACGCGCAGCGCCTCCATGCGCCGCGCCTGGCCCGTGGTCCCCACGTAGACCGGGTTGCCGCCGACCACGTTCTGCCAGCCGTACCCCGCCACGTGCGCCTGCGCCGCCACGCTGCCGTTGCCGACCTGGATGCCCAGCGCCTCCATGCGCCGCGCCTGGCCGGTGGTGCCGACCGTGACCGCCTTGCCGTCGGCGGCGCACGCCCAGCCCTGCCAGCCGATGTCCGCCAGGTGGGCGTTCGCGCAGACGCCGCCCGTGCCGCCGGTCGCGATCACCACGGCCTCCATCCGGCGGCTCTGACCGGTGGTCCCGGCCACGGCCCCGTCGCAGACCGCCGACTGCCAGCCGATGCCCTCCACATGGGCGGCGTAACAGACCGTCCGCGCGGCGGGCGCGAGCGCCTGCTGCCGCGCGGCCGCCGCCTGTACCTGCTCTACGACCGCGGCGGGCGCCGCGGCGGCCGCCGCGCCCTTGACCGGCGCCGACGGGAGCTCCTGGGCCCCGGCCACCCCCGTGGCCCCCAGGACACCCGCCAGCGCCATGCCCAAGACGGCGCCCGCGGCCCTGCTCGTGGAATTCCTCATGCTGTTCCCCTCCTGGTACCGACTGGTCGCGACCATCAGTACCGCCGCACCGGAGGGCCGGGCCCTGCGAACCCGGGCACACGGCCGAGAGCCGCCGGAGCATGGCGCGCGCCCGGGGCTTGCGGCCGGGACGGGTGCCGTGCCTGTGCCGTGCCTCAGACGTCGAGGCGCCGCTCCAGCAGGATCACCCCGTACACCCGGCCGTCCTTGCCCTGCTTCGAGGGGAATTCACCGACGACCCGGTAGCCCACGCCCCGGTAGTACGCCAGCAGCCGCGGGTTGCTCGACACGCAGTCCAGCCGCGCCCGTTCCCGCCCGGTCCGGGCGATCCGCCGCTCGGCGTGTTCGAGGATCCGCAGTCCGGTCCCGGGGGGCGCCGCCTCCCGCTCCACCATCAGCCGGTGCACGTAGCCCGCCACCGGGGGCTGGACCCCCCAGGCGTCCTCGTCGGACCACCACAGTTCGTACGCGCCCACGACCCGCCCGTCGGCGTCCTCGGCGAGCCACACCTCTCCGTCGCGCATCTTCGACCGGAAGTGGGCGACGTCCTTCTCGCCGGGCTTCCACTGGTCGATGCCCTGTTTGCGCATCCACCGGGCCGCCTGGTCGTACAGCTTCACCAGCGTGCCGGCGTCCTTCTCCCCGGCTTGCCGGAACAAGATCCCGTCGTCAATGATCACGCGGGCATTATCGCGTTCCGGGCCCGGCTCACTCGCCCGGAGGGGCCCCGGGGACCAGCGCCGCCAGCCGCCCCACCAGCTCCCCGAACGGCCCGTCGGCCGGCTCGTCCGCGAGGATCCGTACGAGGATCCCCGCCATCTCCGCGTCGTACGCGGCGCTCACGGCGGCCAGCGCCGCGAAGTCGTGCACCAGTTGCAGCTCCAGCTCCGCCCGCGGGATCCGGCGTCCGTCCAGCCACAGCAGCGCCGTCGACTCGGCCAGCGACACCCAGGACCGCACGACCAGCTCCAGCCGGGCCGGCGGCTCGCTCACGCCGATGTGGGTGACGATCTGCTCGTACGCGGCCTGCCGCACCTCGTCGATCATCGCGTTGGTCCGGCTGCTGCCCGCCGCCGGACCGCCCCGCATCAGCGCCGAGAAGCCCGGCCCGTGCTCGTCGACGAAGGCGAAGTACCGCCCCATGACCCGCAGCAGCCGGCCGCCGAGCGGCCCTTCGCGCGGCTCGACGAACCGCTGCGCCAGCTCGTCGGCGGCCCGCCGCAGCGCGGCCTCGTAGAGGCTCAGCTTGCCGGGGAAGTAGTGGTAGACGAGCGGCCGCGATATCCCGGCGGCCGCGGCGATCTCGTCGATCGACACATCGTCGGGGGACCGGTTGCTGAACAGCTCCAGGGCAACCCCGATCAGCTGCTGCCGCCGCTCCTCGACACCCATCCTGCGTCGCACCCCGGTTGTCATGCCGACACCCTACTTCTCCCGTCGGCGGGGAGCGGAAGTCAAAGGTCCAGGGTGAGACGGTCCGATCGCGCGCGGGAGACGCACAGGAGCATCGAGTCCGCGCGCTCGGCGTCCGTGAGGAGTTCGTCGCGGTGATCCACCTCGCCCGCCAGGACCCGGTGTTGGCAGGTGCCGCAGAAGCCCTGCTCACAGGAGTACGGGGTGTCGGGCAGGATCCGGCGCACCGCCGCCAGCGCGGATTCCCCCGCCCCGACCTCGACGGTGCGGCCCGAGCGGTGCAGTTCCACCGTGAAGGGCCGCGCCGGGCCGGCCGCCGCCGGGGCGAAGCGCTCCAGGCGCACCGCCGAGGGGTCCGCGGCGGCTTCGGTGACGGCCCGCATCAGCGCCTCGGGGCCGCAGCAGTAGACCAGGGTGCCCGGCGCGGCCCCGGCGAGCGGGGTCAGGCCGGGCAGGCCCGCCTCGTCCTGCGGCACGACGGTGACCCGGTCCCCGTAGGCGGCGAGTTCGGGCAGGAAAGGCATCGAGGCGCGCGACCGGCCCCCGTACAGCAGGGTCCAGTCGGCGCCCGCCGCCGTCGCCGCGCGGAGCATGGGCAGGATCGGGGTGATGCCGATGCCGCCCGCGACGAACGCGTACGACGGGGCGGGGAGCAGCCCGAACCGGTTGCGCGGGGGCCGCAGTTCCAGCTCCGCGCCTTCCACCAGGCGGGCGTGCGCCTCGCGGGAGCCGCCGCGGCCGTCCTCGACGAGTCGGACCGCGACCGTGTAGCGGCCGCGCTCGGCGGGGTCCCCGCACAGGGAGTACTGGCGGACCAGCCCGGAGGGCAGGACGAGGTCGACGTGCGCGCCCGGGGTCCAGGGCGGCAGCTCGTCCGAGGAGAAGGCGGACTCCAGGGTCAGCAGCAGCACCCCCTCGGCCGGTTCGGCGCGGGCGGCGACCCGGGCGCGCAGCAGCCGGCGCGGGGAGTGGCCCGACACCGGGGTCTCCAGGGCGGGGAGCGGCC
>NZ_JBHWBP010000577.1:0-3028 GCF_042735575.1 Streptomyces sp. NPDC059564
GCGACCGGCCGCGGCACCTAGGGGAGGGCGGCTGTCAGGGCGGCGAGGGTGGGGGTCCAGGTGCTGTCGGAGGGGGTGCCGTAGCCGACGACCAGGGCTTCGCGGGGCGGCATCGCCGAGTCGGGGTGGCGGTAGCGGACCAGGCCCTCCAGTTGCAGGTCCTGCCAGGCGGCGGCCCGTACGAGGGCGCGTTCCGTGCCCGCCGGGAGGTCCAGCACGGCGTGCAGCCCGGCCGCGATCCCGGAGACGGGCACCTTCCCCGCCACCGCGGCGACCAGCTGGTCCCGGCGGCGCCGGTACCGCAGCCGCATGCCGCGCACGTGGCGGTCGTACGCCCCGGAGATGATGAACTCCGCCAGGGTCAGCTGGTCCAGGGCGCTCGAACTCCGGTCCACCCGCCCCTTCACCGCCAGCACCTCCTCCATCAGGTCCGGCGGCACCACCATCCACCCCATCCGCAGCCCCGGCGCCAGGGACTTGCTCGCGGTGCCGAAGTACACCACCCGGTCGGGGTCCAGCCCCTGGAGCGCGCCGACGCTCTGGCGGTCGTAGCGGAACTCCCCGTCGTAGTCGTCCTCCAGGATCACGCCGCCGGTGGTCCGCGCCCAGTCCACGGCCGCCGTCCGCCGCTCGGGGGTGAGGGCCGCGCCGGTCGGGAACTGGTGCGCCGGGGTCAGCAGCACCGCGCCCGTCCGGGGGCCGAGGCCGCCCAGGTCGGGGGTGCGGGCCCCGGCCCCGTCCACCCACAGCGGGCGGGTCCGCAGCCCCGTACGGGTCAGCAGCTCCCGGTGGATGTCGAGGCTGTACCCCTCCACCGCCACCTCCCGCACCCGGCGCGCCCGCAGCATCCGCCCGATCAGCGTCAGCCCGTCCGAGAACCCGGAGCACAGCACGATCCGGTCCGGGTCGGCGTACACCCCGCGGGCCCGCGCCAGGTACCCGGCGAGGGCCTCGCGCAGCTCCACCCGGCCGCGTACGTCGACGCCGTAGCCGAAGGCGTCGTTCGGGGCGTCGGTGACCGCCCGCCGGGCCGCCGCCAGCCAGGCCGCGCGCGGGAAGCCGCCGAGGTCCGGGGAGCCGGGGACCAGGCTGTACGCGGGCCCCCGCCGCCGCGCGGGGCGGCGTACCGGGACCGCGCCCGCCGCGCGGCGCGGCCGGGCACGTTCGGCGACCCGGGTCCCGGAGCCCTGGCGGGCGGTCAGCCAGCCCTCGGCGACGAGTTCCCCGTACGCCTCGGCGACCGTGTTGCGGGCGATGCCCAGGTCGGCGGCGAAGGTCCGGGAGGACGGCAGCCTGGTCCCCGGGGCCAGCCGCCCGCTGCGCGCGGCCTCCCGCAGCGCCTCCGTCAGCGCGGCCCGCAGCCCGCGCCCGCCGCGCACCGCCGCCGAGAGGTCCAGGTGCAGGTCGGCGCCGAAAGTGGCCCATGATCCCGTCATGGACATGGACCATAGCCGCGGGCCGCCCGCGTCCTACGGTGGGGACATGGACAACGACACGAAGAACACCGAACTCGCCGCCGAGCACACCCCCCGCATGCAGCTGGCCAAGCTGGCCCCGCAGTTCTACAAGGCCGTCCTGGGCATGGAGATCGCCGCGACGAAGGGCCTGGACCCGGCCCTGGTCGAGCTGGTCAAGATCCGCGCCTCGCAGATCAACCACTGTGCGTTCTGCCTGGACATGCACACGAAGGACGCGCTCGCGGAGGGCGAGAGCATCGAGCGGATCGTGCAGCTCAGCGCGTGGGAGGAGTCGCGGCACTTCTACACGGAGAAGGAGCTCGCGGCGATCGAACTGACCGAGGCCGTCACCGTCCTGACCGACGGGTTCGTGCCCGACGCGGTGTACGCGAAGGCCGCCGCGCACTTCGAGGAGGCGGAGCTGGCCCAGCTGATCGCCGTCATCGCGACGATCAACGTCTGGAACCGGATCTCCGTCACCACGCGCAGCGTGCCGGGGCACTACACGCCGGGCATGTACAAGCAGTCCTGACCCGGGCCCCGGGCCGCCCGATCAGCCCGGCCGGAAGGAGTCCAGCGCCGCCGTCAGGTGGGCGCGGACCGTCGACGGGTCGGCGGCCGGACCGGCCGCCAGCAGGGCCCACCGTCTGCCGTCGGGCGTGGTGACGATCCGTTCCACGCCCTGGCGGCGGCCGTGGGACTCGGCGCTGTCGTACTCGTACACCAGCTCGCAGGCGCCGCCCGCGACCGGCTCCAGGGAGACCTGCCGGTAGGCGGGCGTCGCGTCGTCCAGGCTCTGCGAGGACTTGCGCAGCAGCTCGCACGAGCCGGTGGCGGGGTCCTCGGTGACGCGGAAGATCTGGAGCAGGGCGCTGCGGTCACCGGGCGGGCGGTAGAAGGAGCCGCTGCCGGTCTCGTCGTGGCTGGTCTGCCAGCCCATGGGCACGGCGACGGAGAAGCCTGCCTCGTTGCGCACCACGGTGTAGCCCTCCCCGGGCGCAGCGGTGGCGGTGCCGCTCGCACCGGCCGACGGGGTGCCGCCGGAGGCGGGCGGGGCCGAGGGCCGCGCGGTCGGTTCCTGCGAGGGGGCCGACGTGGCGGGCGGGCGCGCGTCGGTGGCGGGGTCGTCCTTCCCGCCCAGCAGCATCCACGCCGCCACGGCCGCTCCGCCCACCACGGCCGCCACCACCCCCGCCAGCAGCGGAGTCCGCCACTGCCCGCCGCCGGGCGCGTACGGAGGCCCCGGAGCGTACGGGGGCGCAGGCGGCGGAGCCGCCTGCCCGCCCCAGGCCCCGTACCCGGGCGGCAACGGCGGCACCACCCCCGCCGGGCTCCCGGGACCGGCCGAAGCGGCGGGGCCCGCCGAGGCCCACGGGCTCCCGGGACCGGCCGGGTCCACCGAAGTGGGCGGGATCTGCGAACCGTCCGGACCCGCCGCGCCCTGCGAGGCCCCCGGGCTCCCGGGAGCAGCCGGGGCCGCCTGAGCGGGCGGGGTCTCCGAGGTCGCCGGCGCGGCCGGCCACCCGGAGGCGGGCGGGCTCCCCGGGGTCGCCGGGCCCGCCGGGGGCCAC
>NZ_JBHWBP010000578.1:0-3025 GCF_042735575.1 Streptomyces sp. NPDC059564
GGCCCAGACGGTGGGGACGTGTCCGGCCCGGGCGCTGGCGAGCTCCCGGGTGCGCGGATCGAAGCGCAGGAGGGTGCAGGTGGCGAAGAGCTCGCTGTCCATCGCGAGCAGGACCTCGTTGGCCTTGCCCAGCACCTCGCCGGGGTCGGTGACGACGGCGGCCACGGCGCGCAGGCAGACCCGGACCTGTCCCATGAAGGCGGTGGCGGCGACGTCGTGGCCCTGGACGTCGCCTATGGAGAAGGCGACGGCGTCCTCGGGCACCCGGAAGCCGTCGTACCAGTCGCCTCCGATGTCGAGGCCGCGCCGGGCGGGCGCGTACCGGGCGGCGGCCCGCAGCCCGGGCAGGGCGGGCAGGGAGGCGGGCAGCAGCTCGCGCTGCAGGGCCTCGGCCAGCTGTACGCGGGCCTGCTGGTGCTCCGCCCCTTCCCGCGCCTGGGCGGTGAGCTGCCCCAGCATGGCCAGCAGGTCGGCGCTGTCCGGCCGCGGGGGGCGGCGCGGGGTCATGGACCGCTCCGGGGTGCATCCATATGCCTCTGCCTCCGCTGCTGCCAAGACCGTGCTCATCATATTTCGGCCCGTCTCGGTCCGCGCAGGCGAGCGCGCCGCCCGGGTCCCGGCGGACGTCTGCGGCCGCGCCGGGCGGCCGCCCCGGCCGCGAGATGGCCGAAAAGGATCGGTACGGCTTGGCGGTGGGGAACCACGGTGCCGGGCTGCGTCCGGCCTTCCGTAAGCTCTTGATCAACCCGGCCGCCAACTGCGCTGTCCTGCCGCGCAGTCCGTGGCCGGGGGTACCCGACCAGTACCCATGACTTGAGGATCAACGTGTTCCTGCCCATGAACCGCCGTCTGGCCATCAGCGCCGCCCTCCTGGCCGTCGTGGCCGGTGTGGCTCCGGCCACCGCCGCCCAGGCCGCCCCGGCCGCCCCCGCGACCGCCCTGCCCGCGCCCGATCTCGAAGCCCTGCAGGCGGCGTTGCAGAACACGCTCGCCGCCGGCGCGCCCGGCGCGATGGCCCGTATCAGCGGCGTCGACGGGGTCCAGACCAAGACGGCGGGCGTCCGCGACAAGGTCACCGGCGCGGCCATGGACACCCAGGCCCGCTTCCGGATCGGCAGCGTCACCAAGACGTTCTCGTCCGTGGTGCTGCTCCAGCTGGTGGCGGAGCAGAAGATCGAGCTGGACCAGCCGGTCAACCGCTACCTGCCGGGCCTGCTGCCGGACGACCGCATCACGGTCCGTCATCTGATGACCCACCGCAGCGGGCTGTCGGACTACACCAACGCCATGTTCAACGACACCGTGCCCGGCTTCGAGTCCGTGCGGAACAAGGTGTTCGGCTACCAGGAGCTGGTGCAGCTCTCGTTGAAGGAGCCCCGCACGACGGAGCCCGGCGTCGCGTACTCCTACTCGAACACCAACTTCGTCGTCGTCGGCATGCTCATCGAGAAGGTCACCGGGCACCCGGTCGTCAAGGAGTACGACCGCCGCATCATCAAGCCGCTGAAGATGCGCGACACCTCGTACGTGCACCCCGACACGAAGATCAAGGGCCTGCACGCCAACGGCTACCTGCACCCGGACCAGGCCGGCCTGCCGCTCGTCGACTCCACCGAGCAGACCGTGTCGTGGGCCCAGTCCGCCGGGGCGATGATCTCCAGCGCGGCCGACCTCAACACCTTCACCTCGGCGCTGGTCACCGGCAAGCTGCTGTCGCCGCAGATGCTGGACCAGATGCTCACCGTGACCCCGACCGACGCGACCAACACGCGTTTCTACGGGCTGGGCCTGCGCCGGTACGACCTGTCGTGCGGGACCTCCGTGTACGGGCACACCGGCACCGTGCAGGGCTTCTACACGTACGCCTTCTCCACGCGCGACGGGAAGCGCAGCCTCGCCGCGATGGCGAACACCTCGAACAAGGGCGCGGCGAACACCGCCCTCGGCGGCACCCTCGAAGCGGCCTTCTGCGGCAAGAAGCCGGTGAAGGCCACCGCGCGCGGCTTCGCGGCGACCCCCCAGGCCGACGTGGACCTGCCGGAGCGCAACTCCCGCTGACGCCCGACCGGAACACGCACGACAACCGCTGCCTGTACGTCCCCTGGCAGATCCCCGACAACGGCGCGGCCGTCCGGCAGGCCGACCGCGACGCGCAGTACGTGGACCAGGTCCGGAGGATCTGAGGCAGTCCCTCACGCCCCGGCGGGCGGGCCGGCCGACGCGCCGACCCGCCCGCACCCGTGCGTCCTTCCGCGTTCCCCGGTCAGCCCGCGGCCGGAGTGCGCGGTTCGCGCCACATGCCCCAGAGGGTGGGGCCCCCTCCCGGGAGGCTGAACTCCTCGCGCACGGCGAAGCCGAAGTGCTCGTACAGCGGGACGTTCGACGGCTTGGAGGACTCCAGGTACGTCGGCACGCCCGCCGCGTCGGCCTTGGCCAGGCCCGAGCGGAGCAGGGCGGCGCCCTGCCCCTGGCCCTGGGCGGCCGGGTCGGCGCCGATGAGCGCGAGGGACAGGTGCGCCTCCCCGGGCGTGTGCTCGCCGGCCGTCTCGACGGCGGCGCCGAACAGCTCGGCGCGGTCGCCGAGGATGTTCTGGAGTTCCGCGATGGTCTCCGCGTCCGGAACGGCCGTGGCCCCCGCCTCCGGCGGGACCCAGAACGCGGCCGCCGCGCCGGTGCGTTCGCACACGCCGTGGCGGACGTACTGGCGGGTGAAGATCGTGCTGAAGTAGCGGCCCAGCGAGGCCTCGCGGGAGGCTTCGTCGGGGAAGAACCAGCGCATCATCGGGTCGTCGTCGAAGGCACGGGTCAGGATGCGGCTGATCCGGGGAGCGTCCTCGGCCGTTGCCTTCTGCGGCATGTTCGTTATCGGCATAAAGGCCATTCTGCACCCGATGATCTTGGTCCCTCCGGCGGGGTCCCCCCTCCGCCCGCAGGGCCCATCAGAGGGCGCAGGGGCCCGGAAAACACGAAAGGCAAGGAGGTTCCGCTCTCCTTGCCACTCTCAACTTATAGCGGACGGGGGGCC
>NZ_JBHWBP010000579.1:0-3014 GCF_042735575.1 Streptomyces sp. NPDC059564
AGCCGCCTCCTGCTGATGGACGAGCCCTTCGCGGCCCTCGACGCCATCACCCGCGACGTCCTGCACGGCGAACTCACCCGCATCTGGGCCGAGACGGGCCTCTCCGTCCTCTTCGTCACGCACAACGTCCGCGAGGCCGTCCGCCTCGCCCAGCGCGTCGTCCTGCTCTCCTCCCGCCCCGGACGCGTCGCCCGCGAATGGGCCGTGGACATCCCCCAGCCGCGCCGCATCGAGGACGCGGACGTCGCCGACCTGTCCCTGGAGATCACCGAACACCTGCGTGGGGAGATCCGCCGCCATGGCCAGCACTGACCTCCGGCCCCGGGAGGCGCGCACCGCCTCCAACGAACTGGCCGGGCTCGACGCGCTCGACACCCACGACGGAACCCGCACCCCGCTGCGCCGGGTGCTGCTGGGCAAGGCCCTGCCGCCCGCCGCGGCCGTCGCGCTGGTGCTGACGGTGTGGCAGGTGCTCGTCTGGGCCCGCGTCACCGACGACTACATGCTGCCGTCGCCGTCCGCGGTGTGGGCCAGCCTGACCGACCTGTGGCTCAAGGGCACCCTCCTCGACATCGTGTGGACCAGCGTCTGGCGCGGCCTGTCGGGGTTCCTGCTGGCCCTGGCCATCGGCACGCCGCTCGGCCTGCTCGTCGCCCGCGTCGCATTCGTCCGCGCCGCGATCGGCCCGATCCTCCAGGGCCTGCAGTCCCTGCCCTCGGTCGCCTGGGTCCCCCCGGCGGTCCTGTGGCTGGGCCTCGACAACTCGATGATGTACGCCGTCATCCTGCTCGGAGCCACCCCCTCCATCGCGGGCGGCCTCGTCTCCGGCATCGACCAGGTCCCGCCGCTGTTCCTGCGGGCCGGCCGGTCCCTGGGAGCCACCGGTGCGCGCGGCGCCCGGTACGTCGTCATGCCCGCCGCCTTCCCCGGCTACCTGGCGGGCCTCAAGCAGGGCTGGGCGTTCTCCTGGCGCTCCCTGATGGCCGCCGAGATCATCGCCAGCTCCCCCGACCTGGGCCTGGGCCTGGGCCAGTTGCTGGAATCGGGGCGCGAGACCTCCGACATGGCACGGATCTTCCTGGCCATCGTCCTGATCCTGCTGGTCGGCATCGCCGTCGACCTGCTGGTCTTCGGCCCCGTGGAACGCCGCATGCTGCGGCGGCGGGGCCTGCGCCCGTGAGGGACCGCGCCCGGTGTGCGTCAGCCCGTCAGGGCCGGGGTGCGGGCGGCCGCGTCGTAGCGGCGCAGCACGAGCCGGGCGAGTTCCGGCGGGGCGCCGAGGACCGCGCCCAGGACGTCCGCCCCGGCCGCGCGGGCGCCCGCCGCGATCCGGTCGGGGAGCCGGCCCGGTGCCAGGACGTACGGGGCGACCGCCACCCGGCGCGCGCCCTCGGCGCGCAGCGCCCGTACGACGTCCTCGGTACGGGGTCCGGCGGAGGCGGCGGCGGGCCGTACGGCGTACCAGCCGCCCGAGTCGCGCCACTGCCGGGCGATCCCGGCGAGCACCTCGGCCGCTTCCGGGTCGCCGCTGCCGGCGGCCGCGAGGACCACGCCGGTCGTGGCGCGGTCGCCCCGGGCGAGCCCGGCCTCGTACAGCCGGCGTTCCAGCGCCGCGGTGAGCAGCGGGTCGGGCCCCAGCACGGGGGCCTGGCGTACGGCGAGGGCGGGGGGTGCCTGGCGCAGGACGCCGGGCAGGTCCGTCTTCGCGTGGAAGGCGCGGGTCAGGAGCAGTGGCTGGGCCACCACCGCCCGGGCGCCGTCCCGGGCCATCCGCGCCAGTTCGTCCGGTACGGACGGGGCGTCGAAGTCGAGGAAGGCCGTGCTCACGCGCAGTCCGGGCCTCGTCGACCGGATCCTGCGGGTGAGTGCGCGTACCGTCTCCGCGTGCCGCGGATCACGGCTGCCGTGCGCGACCAGCAGCAGGGAGCCGCCCATGTCCGGGCCCTTCCCTAGCCCGCGACGAGGGCCGGCACCGGCCAGTAGGGATCGTTCTGCAGCAGCATCGGGTCGTGGGTGAGGATCGCCCGCTCGTACTGGCTCAGGACGGGCGAGGGCTCGATGCCCTGCGACTCGATCATGTTGTGGCGGCACTGGCGGTAGACCGTCAGGGCGTCGAGCTGGCGGCCGCTGCGGTACAGCGCCCGCATGAGCAGCATGCAGAACTGCTCGTGGTTGGGGTTGCGCGAGTAGAGCTCGGTCAGTTCCGGAAGGATCCGTTCATGACCGCCGGTGCGCAGTTCTAGATCGTAAAGCAGAATGAGCGCCGAATTTCTCGCCTCCATATATCTCGTGGAGGCGGTCTGGCAGATCGGTCCGCCGGCCAGTCCGCCGAATACCGGGCCCCGCCAGCGCGAGAGTCCCGCGCGGAGGTCCGCGATGTTCTGGCGGTGTTCCGTGAGGGTGTCGGTGGCCGTTCTCGCGTGGATCGAGTCCACGGTGTCGAGGAATAGGTAGGCGTCGAGTTCCCACCGGTCGAAGAGGAACATGTAGCCGGAGGTGCTCGTCACCACCCGCGATCCCTCCCGGTCGGGCTCCACCGCGGCCAGGGTCCTGCGCACCCTGCTGATCTGCGCCTGGAGGGCGTTCTCGACCTTGTTGGGGGGTGTGGTCCCCCAGAGTTCGAGGATGAGGGAGTCGACCGTGACGAGCGATCCGCCGGCCGCGAGCAGGGTCGCCAGGAGCGTCTGCTGCATGGCACCGCCGAGCCGTACGGCGACCCGCTGTTTCATTATTTCCATGGAGCCTAGGACTGAGAACAGCAACACAAACATCTCCCCGCGAGATGGAAAGAGAACGGTGTCGTGTGCACTGGCGCCGGATGATCGATTCGGTGCCGGAAGTGGTACTCAAGTGGTACTGAATTCCTAGTGGACCGATCGGTCCCGACCGTACTTGGTCAGGTAGGAGCGTGTCAATGAAGCCCCGGCCTCCGCACGGAGGCCCCCGCCCGGGACCGGACACGGCAAAGGCCGTGCAACACGTCCGGCGCCGGATGCGGGGGATCCAATGGGCTG
>NZ_JBHWBP010000580.1:0-2920 GCF_042735575.1 Streptomyces sp. NPDC059564
GCCTCCCCAGGCCGGCCACCGGGGCCTTCGGCTTTCCCATCCCACTGGGTCATGCGCCCAGCACCTCTCCCCTCCGGGGTCAGAGGCGCTGGATGATCGTGCCGGTCGCCAGCGCGCCTCCCGCGCACATGGTGATCAGCGCGAACTCCTTGTCGCGCCGCTCCAGCTCGTGCAGCGCGGTGGTGATCAGCCGGGCGCCGGTGGCGCCGACGGGGTGGCCGAGCGCGATGCCGCCGCCGTTGACGTTGACCTTCTCCAGGTCCTGGTCGAAGACCTGGGCCCAGCTGAGGACGACGGAGGCGAAGGCCTCGTTGATCTCGACCAGGTCGATGTCCCGCAGCGACATCCCGGCCTTGCCCAGGACTGCCCGCGTCGCGTCGATCGGCCCGTCCAGGTGGTAGTGCGGGTCGGCGCCGACCAGCGTCTGGGCGACGATCCGGGCGCGCGGCTTGAGCTTGAGGGCGCGGGCCATCTTGCGCGAGGCCCACATCACGGCGGCGGCGCCGTCGGAGATCTGGGAGGAGTTCCCGGCGGTGTGCACGGCGGTCGGCATGACCGGCTTGAGCCGGGCCAGGCCCTCCATGCTGGTGTCGCGCAGGCCCTCGTCCCGGTCGACCAGCCGCCACATGCCCTGCCCGGCGGCCTGCTCGGCCTCGGTGGTGGGGACCTGGACCGCGAAGGTCTCGCGCTTGAAGCGCTCCTCGGCCCAGGCGGCCGCGGCCCGCTCCTGCGAGAGCACGCCGAGGCGGTCGACGTCCTCGCGGGTGAGCCCCCGGTGGCGGGCGATCCGCTCGGCGGCCTCGAACTGGTTCGGGAGGTCGACGTTCCACTCGTCGGGGAAGGGCTTGCCCGGGCCGTGCTTGGATCCGGAGCCCAGCGGGACCCGGCTCATGGCCTCGACCCCGCAGGCTATGCCGATGTCCATGACCCCGCCGGAGATCATGTTGGCCACCATGTGGTTGGCCTGCTGGGAGCTGCCGCACTGGCAGTCGACGGTCGTCGCGGCGGTCTCGTACGGGAGTCCCATGGCGAGCCAGGCGTTGCGGGCCGGGTTCATCGACTGCTCGCCGGCGTGGGTGACGGTGCCGCCGACGATCTGCTCGACGCAGTCGGGCTGGATTCCGGTACGGGCGAGGAGCTCGCGGTAGGTCTCGCCGAGGAGGTAGGCGGGATGGAGGTTGGCCAGGGCGCCCCCGCGTTTCCCGATGGGGGTGCGTACGGCTTCGACGATGACGGGTTCCGCGGCCATGAGCTCGTCCTCTCCTGCACATCCTGTACAGCGCCAGCGCGGCGGGCCGTCCCGGCGCCCCGCCTCGAACTAGTACGCGTTCTAGTTCTCCCCCGCAGTCTTATGACCTGGACCCCCGCCACGCAAGGGTCTTGCACGTTGCTTACACGGATTCCACACGCAACAGTTGGCGCGAGAACCCTTGTCACTTCTAGAACTCGTTACTACCTTCGAGCCAACTTCTGATGGGCCGTCAGACTTTGGAGTCGCCCGATGCCCTGTCCCGCGCTGCCCGAAGGCTTCGACGCCACCGACCCCGACCTCCTCCAAGACCGGGTCCCCTTCCCGGAGTTCACGCAGCTGCGGCAGACCGCGCCGGTGTGGTGGTGCCCGCAGCGGCGGGGCATCACCGGCTTCGACGACGAGGGCTACTGGGCCGTCACCCGGCACGCGGACGTCAAGTACGTCTCCACGCACCCGGAGTTGTTCTCCTCCACCACCAACACGGCGATCATCCGCTTCAACGAGCACATCCAGCGCGAGCAGATAGATGCCCAGCGCCTGATCATGCTGAACATGGACCCGCCGGAACACACCCGCGTACGCCAGATCGTGCAGCGGGGCTTCACCCCCCGGGCCATCCGCGGGCTGGAGGCGGCCCTGCGCGACCGGGCCCGGCGGATCACCGAGGAGGCCCTGGCCGCCTCGGCGGACGGCAGCTTCGACTTCGTCACCCAGGTGGCCTGCGAACTCCCGCTCCAGGCGATCGCCGAACTGATCGGCGTACCGCAGGAGGACCGGTCCCGGATCTTCGACTGGTCGAACAAGATGATCGCCTACGACGACCCCGAGTACGCCATCACCGAGGAGGTCGGCGCCAACGCGGCGATGGAGCTCATCGGCTACGCGATGAACCTGGCCGCCGCCCGCAAGGAGTGCCCGGCCAAGGACATCGTCAGCCAGCTGGTGGCCGCCGAGGGCCAGGGCAACCTGGGCTCCGACGAGTTCGGCTTCTTCGTGCTGCTGCTGGCGGTCGCCGGCAACGAGACCACCCGCAACGCCATCAGCCACGGCATGCACGCCTTCCTCACCCACCCCGAACAGTGGGAGCTGTACAAGGCGACCCGGCCGTCGACGGCCGCGGAGGAGATCGTGCGCTGGGCCACGCCCGTGGTGTCCTTCCAGCGGACCGCCGTCCAGGACACCGAACTGGGCGGGCAGAAGATCAAGGCGGGCGACCGGGTCGGGATGTTCTACTCCTCCGCCAACCACGACCCCGAGGTCTTCGAGAACCCCGACGTCTTCGACATCACCCGCGACCCCAACCCCCACCTCGGGTTCGGTGGCGGCGGCCCGCACTTCTGCCTCGGCAAGTCCCTGGCCGTCATGGAGATCGACCTGATCTTCAACGCCCTGGCCGACGCCCTGCCCGACCTGCGCCTGGCCGCCGACGGCCCGCGACGGCTGCGCGCGGCCTGGCTCAACGGCATCAAGGAGCTCCGGGTCAGCGCCCGCTGACCCGTGGTCCAGGACGGCAGGGGCCGTCCACCTCCACGCCCCGGCCCCTGCCGTCCGCTGGTGACGACGTCCCGCGCGGCCGCCGGACCCGCCCGAGTGGCGGGATCACGGCGCCTGGCCGATCCTGGCAGGACGCGACGATCCACCCGAAGGGGCGCCGGGGCAGCCATGCCC
>NZ_JBHWBP010000581.1:0-2914 GCF_042735575.1 Streptomyces sp. NPDC059564
CCCCTACGGCACCCTCCTCGGACAATTGGTCCTGGCCGTGCTGCTGGCCGGCTTCGTCGGAGTCCTCGCGATGATGCGGCAGATCGCCGACACCAAGCCCACCCCCCGGTTCCTGGTCGTCGACCCCCGCAGCGCCGTCGATCCCACCCCCCTCCCCGACAACGAACCCGCGACCGGGGCCGGGGAGACGAGTGCGGAGGTGACCGCATGATGCCGGTAGCCGCGATCCTGTCCGGCGCTGCCATCGGAGCCGGCTGCGCGCTCCTGGTCCGCGAAGTCCTGCGCCCCGCACCCGCGCTCGGGCCTGCGCTGCGCCGTCTCAACCAGCCCGCCACTCCCCCACGCCCCGACAGCGAGATCGCCGACCGGGACGAGCGGTGGGGCCGGTGGCTGGTGGAGCACCTCACCGACCTGCCGGGCGTACGGATCCCCCACAAGGACCTCGCCCTGACCGGCACCACCCCCGCCAAGTTCCTGCTGACCAAGGTCGCCTTGGCTGGTGGGGGGCTGTTGCTGCCGCCGCTGTCGACGATCCCGCTGCTACTCCTCGGCGTGCCGCTCTACCTGCCCGCGATCGTCGGGATCCTGGCCGCGATCGTGCTGTGGTTCGCTCCCGATCTCGCCACCCGGGACAAGGCCAAGCGTGCCCGCGGCGAGTTCGGGCATGCCGTGGCCGCCTACCTCGACCTTGTCGCGCTGCGCCGGGCCGGGAACGTCTCCGCCGAGCAGGCCATGGAACAGGCCGCCCAGGTCGGCGAAGGGTGGGCGTTCCAGCGCATCCGCGGAGCGTTGGCGCAGTCCCGGGTCGACAAGGTCGCGCACTGGGAGTCCCTGGCCCGCCTGACCACCGAACTCGACCTCCCCGTGCTCGACGACCTCGCCGCGATCATGCGGCAGTCCGCCGACGACGGGGCCTCCGTCTACGCCACCCTCCGCTCGCGCGCGAAGAACCTGCGCACCGAGCTCCTGGCAGATCAGGCCGCCGAAGCCAACGCCAACAGCGAGAAGATGACCGCCCCCGGCGCGCTCCTCGCGGTCCTGGTCATGCTCCTGATCGCTTTCCCCGCCATCATCCGCATGCTCACCACCTGACCACACGGAGGAGTCCGTTCATGAACAAGCTGATTCGCCTGTCACTCGCTGCCAAAGCGCACTGGGAGAAGATCCAGGCGCACAGCCGCGGCAACCAGGACCGGGGCGACATCTCCATCACGACCATCATCATCTGGACTGCCGCCGTCGCCGGCGCCCTCGCTATCGCCGGGACGATCGCGGTCGTCGTCGTCAAGTACCAGGGCAAGCTCAGCGGAATCTGAGCAGGTCGAGCGAGAAGGGGGGTGCGGTGAAGAAGCGCACGGCGAAGAGCGACCCGGCGATTGCCGACGCAGGCGCACGGCTGGAGCCGGGGCATGCCGAAGGCCGGGGCCGGTGTTGGGGGGACCGGGGGGAGGCGTCGATCCAGATGGCGATCGTGTTCCCCTTCGTCATCCTGGTCACCGTCGCCGTGGTTCAGGCGTCCATGTGGTTCTTCGCCCGGAACATCGCGCTCACCGCCGCCCGTGAAGGCGTCGCCGCCGCCCGTACCTATCAAGCGCCGGAAGGCGCGGGCGCGGCCCGGGCCCGGGAAACCCTGGGACGGATCGCGGGCGACAGCCTCGGGCAGGCCACGGTCAGCACCTCCAGCAGCGCCACCGAGGTCCGTGTCACCGTCACCGGCCAAGCCCCCTCTCTGATCCCCGGCCTCTCTGGTCTGAGCGTGTCCCAGTCGGCCGGCGCTCCCCGCGAACGGTGGACCACCCCATGACCCGCAACGTATGGACCGGCCGAGCCTGGTGGCTGGAGCGGTTGCGCGAGGACCGGGGTAGCGAGTCCATCTCGGCCGCGATCGTCACCCCGCTGCTGCTGATGCTGCTGTGCCTGGCCATCGCGGGCGGCCGCATCGTCACCTCTGGTGCAAAGATCGATGCCGCCGCCGAGGATGCCGCCCGCGCCGCCTCCATCTCCCGCACCACCTCCGGCGCGCAGGCCGAAGCCACTGCCGCGGCCGCCCGCTCCCTGAACGACCAGGGCATTCACTGCGCATCCACCAGCACCAGCGTAGACACGGCCGGGTTTGCCGTGCCGCTGGGAGAGATCGGCACCGTCACGGTCATCATCTCCTGCACGATGCCCATGTCCGACCTGCTGCTGCCCGGGGTCCCCGGGTCTAAGACGCTTACCAGCACGTTCACGTCCGTCGTGGACGCCTACCGCTCCCGGGAGGGATAAGCCCATGACCCAACCGGACCCCACCACCACCGCCTCCCGACCGGTGCCGCAGCCACCGATGTTCCAGGGGCCGGTGTCGGCGCGGCGGAGCCTGCGGGGTGACGACGGTGGGATCGCGATCTACACCGCGATCGTCACCGTGGCCCTGCTGGGCATCATCGGCCTGGCCATCGACGGCAGCGGGAAGCTCCGTGCCACCGAACGCGCCGACGCCGTCGCGATGGAGGCCGCCCGCGCGGCAGGGCAGGCCATCGACCCTGCCACCGCCGTCACCGGCGGCCAGATCCGCGCCGATCCCGCCGCTGCCCAAGCCGCCGCCCAGGCGTACCTCGCGCGCGCCGGTACCCAGGGCTCCACCGCGCTGTCCGGTGACGGAACCCGCCTCTCGGTCACCGTCCAGGACACCTACAGCACCAAGTTCTTGGCGGTCGTCGGGATCGGGTCCATGAACGTGTCCGGCCACGGCACAGCCCGTCTCCTCCACGGCATCACCCAACCCCAATAGACCCCGTCACACGCACGAAGGACCCGTCCATGAGCCAGCCCACCTCCGGCCGCACCCCACGGCCCCGCCCACGGCACGGGGGCGCACAGACGGCGGCCGCCCTCATGCGCGGCCTGCTCTCCCTGACCATCCTCACCGCCC
>NZ_JBHWBP010000582.1:0-2889 GCF_042735575.1 Streptomyces sp. NPDC059564
CTGCGGTTGCCACAGGTGGCAGCAGTGTTCAGCCAATCCAGCCTCGCCGGCGTTTGAGGCGCGGGGTCTGGGGCGGAGCCCCAGGGTCTTTCAGCCTCGCCGGCGTTTGAGGCGCGGGAGGCTCCGGTCGACCCCCGTCAGGAGAGGTAGCCACCGTCTATGTCCAGGACCGCGCCGGTGATGAAGGACGCCGTCGGGCCCGCCAGGAAGACGATGCCCGCCGCCACTTCCTCGGGCCGCCCGAAGCGCCCCATCGCGTTGGCCGCCCGCTGCGCATCCGCGTACGCACCCCGCGGCGGGTTCATGTCCGTCGCCACCGACCCCGACCGCACCACGTTCACCGTGATCCCCCGCGGAGCCAGATCCCGCGCCGCGCCCTTGCTGTAGCCGACCACCGCCGCCTTGCTCGCCGCGTAGTCGGCGACGCCCGCGACCCCGGGCCGCGCTCCCAGGTTCGAGCCGACCGTGACGATCCGGCCGCCCTCCCCCATCACCCGCGACGCGGCCCGTACGCCCGCCGCGACCCCGCCCACGTTCACCGCGAACTGCCGCTCGACCTCCGCCGGGTCACCGTCCTCGTCGACCCGGCCGCCGACCACCACCCCCGCGTTGTTGACCAGGATGTCCAGTCGTCCGAAGTCCGCCACCACGGCGTCGACCAGCCCGGCCACCTGCCCCGGGTCCGCCTGGTCGGCCCGGTACGCCGCGGCCCGCACGCCGGCCGCGCGCAGCTCGCCCGCCACCGTCGCGGCCCGCTCCCGCGAGGCGGCGTAGCTGATGGCGACGTCCGCCCCCTCGGCGGCCAGCGCCCGCGCCGTCGCCTCGCCGATGCCCCGCGACCCTCCGGTGACCAGTGCCACCCTGCCGTCGAGAACCCCCATGCGAACCCACCCCTTCACTACCGATCGGTACATAACGAGGCCACGGTACTGTATCGACCGGTACACAAGAAACGAGGAGGCCTCATGGCCACGGGACGCCCCCGCGAGTTCGACCTGGACGAACGCCTCGACCGGGCCATGCGCGTCTTCTGGCAGCACGGCTACGAAGGCGCCGGCCTCGCGGACCTCACCGCCGCGATGGGCATCAGCCGGCCCAGCCTCTACGCGGCCTACGGCAACAAGGAGGCCCTCTTCCGCAAGGCCGTGGACCGCTACGCCGACGGGCCCGCCCGGCACCTCGCCGAGGCCCTCCTGGAGCCCACGGCCCGCGCCGCCGCCGAGCACCTGCTGCGCGGCGCCGTCGACGTCACCACCGCGCCGGAGAACCCCTCCGCGGGCTGCCTCGTCGTCCAGGGCGCCCTCGCCACCGGGGAGCAGTCCGAGCCCCCGCGCCGGGAGCTGGCGGCCCGCCGCCTGGCCGGCGAACTGCGGCTGCGCGAACGCTTCGACCGGGCCAGGGCCGAGGGGGAGCTGCCGCCGGGCACGGACACCGCGGACCTCGCGCGCTACATCACGACGGTCTCGTACGGGATCTCCGTCCAGGCCGCGAGCGGTGCCACCCGCGCGGAACTCCACCGCACCGTGGACCTCACCCTGCGCAGTTGGCCCGCCGACGCGAAGGCCTAGGCCCGCCCGCGCTCCATCAGCTCGTCGTACACCGACAGGACCTGCGCCACCGTGTCGTCCTCCGACGGCCACGTCGCCGCCTGGGCCCGCCCCGCCGCCGCCAGCTCCGCCCGCCGCCCGGGATCGTCCAGCAGCGCGGCCACCGCTCCGGCCAGCGCCCCCGGGTCCCCGTACGGCACCAGCACGGCCGCGTCGCCGACCAGCTCCGGCACCCCGCCGACCTCGGTCGCCACCAGCGCCACCCCGGCCCGCAGCGCCTCCTGCGCGAGCAGGGACCGGCCCTCCCAGCGGCTCGGCACCACCGCCACGTCCGCCGCCGCCAGCAGCCGGTCCGCGTCCCGCCGCCGGCCCAGGAGCCGCACCGGGAGCCCCTCCGCCTCGATGCGCCGGGCGAGTTCGGCCCGTAGCGGCCCCTCCCCCGCGATGACCAGCAGCGGCAGCGGGTCCAGCACCCGCCACGCCCGTGCCGCGTCGAGCAGCAGGGAGTACCCGCGCCGGGCCACCAGACTGCCGACCGCGATCACCAACGGCCGTTCCACCGCTCCGAGTTCCGCCCGGGTCTTCCCGGCGTCCACCGCGTGCTCGGCGACCGGTACGGCCGGCGCCGCCAGCCGCGCGTCCCGGGCCCCGCGCCGCCGCGCCAGGTCGACCTGGTCCGAGGAGGCGCCCAGCACCACGGCGGCGGCCCGCGCCACGCGCCGCTCCAGCAGCCGGCTCAGCCGCCCCAGCGCCCCCGCGGGTTCCGGGGCGCCGCCGTGCCAGGTCACCACCAGCGGCACCCGCCCCCGCCCGGCGCCGCGCAGCGCCAGCGCGGCCCGCATCCCGGCCCGCACCCCGTGCGCGTGCACCACGTCGGCCCCGGCGCAGGCGGCCCGCAGGGCGTTCGCCGCGTCCGAGGTGAACCGCGCACCCGCGCCGGTGAAGTCGTACTCCCCCTCGGCCGCGACGGGGGCGCACACGGTCACCCGCACGCCCCGGGCGGCGAGCCCGGTCGTGAGCGACCGCACGTGCGCGCTGCTGCCCGCGCCCGCACCGCCGAGGACCTGGACGGTACGCAGCGGAGGCCGCCCGTACGGCTGTGCGGGGACCGGAACCGAAACCGGGGAGCTGCTCACGGGCCGAAGCTCCAGGGTGAGGAGTCAGAGACGTCGCCCAGGATGCCAGTCCGCACGCGCGTTCCGGGACCATACGGGTGTGGATCCCGTGCGGGATACCGTCGTGCGCCCCCCATCCTCACCCACACGGGCTAGCGCGGCGTCAGCCCGGCGCCTCTCGGACGGCCCGCGCGAGGCCCCCACCGCGCACGACGGGGGCCCGGAAC
>NZ_JBHWBP010000583.1:0-2885 GCF_042735575.1 Streptomyces sp. NPDC059564
AATCACCACATGTCCGCTCGACCGACCGCAGCGGCGCCCGCGCCCGAGGCGCCCGCGCCCGTTCCGATACCCACGCCGGCGCCCGCCGGGGCGGAGCTCGCCGGATCCCTGCGGCCCCGCCATCTGACGATGCTGGCCCTGGGGGGAGTCATCGGGGCCGGCCTGTTCGTCGGCTCCGGCACGGGCCTGCGGATCGCGGGCCCCGCCATCATCCTCTCGTACGCGCTCGCCGCCGCCCTGGCCCTGCTGGTGATGCGGATGCTCGGCGAGATGGCCGCGGCCATGCCGGCCAGCGGCTCGTTCTCCGTCTACGCCGACCGAGCCCTCGGCCGGTGGGCCGGCTTCACCGCGGGCTGGCTGTACTGGGCGGTCACGGTCATCGCGATCGCCATCGAGCTGATCGCCGCCGCCACGATCCTGCACCAGTGGATGCCGGCCGTCCCGCAGTGGACGATCGCCCTGGTGGCGCTGGCCGTCTTCACCCAGGCCAACATGTTCTCGGTCTCCTCCTTCGGGGAGGCCGAGTTCTGGTTCGCGGGCATCAAGGTCGCGGCCATCATCGCCTTCCTCGCGCTCGGCGTCGCCGCCCTGTGCGGGGCGGTCCCCGGCGTCGACGCGCCCGGCATGGGCAACCTGACCGGCCGCGGCGGCTTCCTGCCCCAGGGCTGGAACAGCGTGGTCGCCGGACTGCTCACCGTCGTCTTCGCCTTCGGCGGGATGGAGGTCATCACCATGGCCGCCGCGGAGTCCGGGGATCCGGCCCGCTCGGTCACCAAGGCCGTCAGCAGCGCGATCTGGCGGATCAGCCTCTTCTACCTCGGCTCGATCGCGGTCATCATCACCCTGCTGCCCTGGGACTCCGCCACCCCCGGCCGCAGCCCGTACGTGGCCGTCCTCGACCGGCTCGGCATCCCGGGCGCCGGACGGCTCATCGAGGTCGTCGTGCTGATCGCCCTGCTCTCCGCGATGAACGCCAACCTCTACGGCGCCTCGCGCATGGCCCACTCGCTCGCCGCCCGGGGCGAGGCCCCGCGCCTCCTGCGGCGCACCTCGGGCCGGGGAGCACCGCGCCCGGCGGTGGCGGCGTCGGCGGCCTTCGGGTTCGTCGCGATCCTCCTCGACCACCGCTGGCCGGAGCAGATCCTGCCGTTCCTGGCGAAGGCCATGGGCGGGTCGATGCTGTACATGTGGCTGACGGTCGCGGCCGCCCACCTGGTGCTGCGCCGCCGCCTGGAGCGGGACTCCCCGCACCTTCTGGTGGTGCGCATGCGCGGGTTCCCGTACCTGTCGTGGCTCGCGGCCGCCGGGATCGTGGCCGTGCTGGTGCTGATGGCCCTCGACCCGGACGCGCGCGGCCAGCTGGGGTGGTCGACGCTGCTGGTCCTGGTGCTGCTGGTGGCCGCCGGAGTCCGGGCGCTGCGGGAGCGCCGCGCGGCCGGCCGCTGACGGACGGCCCGGCCGGGAGGGTTCCCGGCCGGGCCGTACGGGCGGTCAGGGCCGCGGGGCTCCGGCGCCCCGGGGCGTCAGGCCGACAGTGCGCCGCAGTCCGGCTCGGCGTGCTCGTCCATGGGCAGCAGGCCCGAGGTGGCGATGAGGTAGCCGAGCTGGGCCCGGCTGCGGCTCTGCAGCAGGGCGGCGATCCGGCTCACGTGGGCGGCGACCGTGCGCCGGCTGGTCCCCAGCCGACGGGCGATGGCCTCGTCCGTGTAACCGGCCACCAGCAGCCGCATCACGGCCCGCTGGATCTCGTCGGCGATGTCGGGCTCCACGGTGCGCGACGCGCCCGGGTCGATGGAGGAGCCGCGCTCCCACGCCTCTTCGAAGACCTGGACCAGGAAGGCCACGATGGACGGCTGCCTGATCTCCAGGGCCGAGGTCCGCGCCTCGGTGTGGCCCGGCACGAAGGCGACGGTCCGGTCGATGATGACCAGCCGGTCGAAGACGTGGTCGAGGGTGCGGACCTCGCAGCCCGCCTCGGTGAGCCGCTCGATGTGGCGCAGGGTGGCCGCGTGGGTCCGTACCGCGTGCGGGTAGAGGGTCCGGTGCCGGGCGGGACCGCGGACGTGGTCGAGCTCGTCCAGGTCGTAGGAGACCCGTGCGCCCCCCGGCTGAACGGTCATCAGCTCCTCGCGGCACTCGCGGACCGCGTGGGCCAGCGTGGAGTGGATGACCTTCTCGCCGTCGATCACCGTGGCCCAGCCGGTGTGTTCGCGCTTCGCGGCCGTGTAGATCGCGGAGACGGGCACGAAACTGCCGGCGATGGCGTGCGCGTCCATCCGCTGCCGCTCCAGCGACTGCTCGATGGGCCGCACCAGTTCGGCCTTGGCCACGTCGGGCGAGACGGGCACCAGTACGGTCGGATCGTCGGGCGGAGCGACGAGCAGCCCCATCCGCAACAGGCACGCGGGCGCGCCCTCCCTGGGCGTACAGCCCTTCACCACGGCCTTGCGGTAGACGCTCAGGCCCTCACCGCATACGCCGCCCCCTCCTTCTGCAGAGTCGTCACGTTCACAACATTCCCCCGGGTACTGCCTTGCATGATCCTGCATGGCTCAATTATGCACTTAGGAATCTAGCCACTATCGGTCCAATAGCTGGCATCTTGGTGTCTTAATGTGTTGTTGACCATGGAACCGGAGGTAACAGGGCAAATGACAGGCAGATACGGAGTACTGGCCGACATCCTCGGCGGGTGGCGCGAAGCCTTCGACGAACGGCGCGTGGACGACCTCGTCGCCCTCTTCGCCGAGGACGCCCTCTTCCAGGGACTGTCCCCCCGGCTCCTCGCCGGCCGCGCCGAGATCCGCACCTACTACGAGAACGTCCCGCCCGGCACCACCGCCACCGTCGAGGTGCTGCACTCCCGCCCGCTCGCCGCCGAGGCG
>NZ_JBHWBP010000584.1:0-2882 GCF_042735575.1 Streptomyces sp. NPDC059564
CAGGCAGCAATCCGCCCCGGCCGGGGCCGGGGCGGTCGCTCGTACCCTTCACCGGACAGCCGGAGACCGTCACAGCTCATGGCCGTTGACTGGTCCCACAAGCACCCATTCATGGAGCCAACGAACATGCGCATCCGACTCCTTCAGGGGCTCGCTCTGCTTGCCACCGGCCTCCTGGCCGGCGCATTCGGCTACGGCGCGGCCAACCTCGTCCCCACCTTCAACGCCGTACCGCTCGACATGCGGCTGGCGTTCCACGCCGAGCTGATGAAGTCGAATGGCATTACTATGCAGGCCGCGATGGCCGCGTCGACGCTGAGCTCCCTCACCCTCGCGACCCTGACACGCGGCCGCGCCCGGCTGATCGCGGGTGCGGCAGGTCTGCTGACCCTCGCCTCGTTCCTGATCACCCGGCTCGGGAATGTGCCGATCAACGGCCGGATCAAGGAATGGGCGCTCACCTCGGCACCGGTCGATCACGCGGAGATCCTGCGGCGCTGGGAGCTGTTCAACAACCTGCGCACGCTCACCGCCCTCACCGCCTTCGCGCTGCTGATCGTCCTCTCCCTCAGGCAACCGCCGGCTGACCACGCTGCTCCCTCCCCGCCACGAGAGGCCGGCACAAGGTCTGCCGCCTCCGTGTAGTCGGCCGGACCGTCCCGCTGCCCGGGCCCGCTGCCGCGCGCCGCCGTCTACGGCAGTCCCGCCCGGCTACGCATCCGCGTGGCTCTCCACAGCCCTTCGCGTAGGGCCTGAAGCCCCGGGCCGGAGCTGCTCGGAACCTGCTCGGGGGGACGTGCCGCTCCGGGCGCCGGGCGTTGGGGCTGCTGTCGCGCACGGGCCCGGCGATAGTGCAGTTTCAGCCAGACCTTATTCTTCTGGCCATTGGTATTGCTGGGAGGGGTTACGGATTCATGCAACACAGGCCTGGGCGCAGAAGGGGCATCTGGGCGATCGTCCTGCTGGTGCTGGGCGTCGCACTGATCGGCGGGCCGATGGCGTTCACGCTGAGCGGGTTCACCGCAGCGCGGCCGTCCGGTGACAACATGCGGCCCACGCTCGTCCCCGGGGACCTCGTCGTCCTGCGCAAGGATCCGTCCGAGGTCCGGCGCGGCGACGTGGTGTCCTACGACCCCGGCACGTGGGGGCTGGAGGGCCCGTTCCTGGGACGCGTGGTGGCGGTGGGGGGCGACCGCATCTCTTACGCGATGGGGGACGAGTCTCTGACCCTCAACGGGCAGCCACTCGACGAGCCCTACGTGAACGATGCCCCCGGGGACGGTGGGGTGCCCTTCGCTGTCGCGGTGCCGCAGGGCCGGGTCTTCATCCTGGGCGACAATCGCGCCAATTCCGCGGACTCCCGCTTCCACCTGGACAGCAACGAGGGCACGCTGCCGGTGTCGGCCGTGACCGGAGTCGAAGAGGAACAGGAGAGCCCGATGTCCGTGGGCCTCGGGCTGGCGATGTTCGCCGGGGTGTGCCTCCTGCCCGTGGGGCTCGGGCTGGGGATCGCCGCACTGGTGGTGCGGCGGCGCAAGCCCGCGCCGACGGGGCCCGTCTGGGGTGCCGTACACGTCGACGAGCCGTAGCGGAGGACGGAACTGCGATCTCTTGGTTTCGGGAGAAGTGGGCCCTGGTGTGTTGATGCTGTCCGGCGGCCGTGTCGGGGCGTGGGATCACTGCCGCCAGGGTCACCTCACTGGTGTGCCCCACCTGTTGGCCACTCCCGCTGACGACGCTTCCTGACCGCCCCCGGCGGCCGGACCGGGCCGAGTTGGGAGCAGCCCCCCGCTACGGTTCCTTGGCTTCCACAGGCAGGTTGTGCCATGGGTGTCCGCAGGTGCCCTTGCAGTGGGTCTCCCTGCGGCGGGTGTCGGCGACGGTGAATACAGCGACGAGCACACGGAACGCCTTCATGTGTTCGTCGGCGGGGAGGCTTGCGAATCCGTAGCGGGGTGGGTCCATGCAGATCATCACCGAGGGGTTGGCCGTGGGCTTGACCCCGGACCGTGCCACTCCCGCGTGGCCGTCCGCGGCCGTGATGTGCGCCTGCATGGCGTAGCCGGCGACCTGCTGCAGTACCTCCTGCCGGCTCGTCAGAGAGAGGCCGGAGAACCAGGCCATCCCGTCGTCCAACGTGCGGAATCCTTGAGCGACCTCGTTGACGACGCGTTCGGTCTCGCGCCGGAAGGTGCGGTCGCCCGCATCGCTCGGTTCGGTCATCTCTTGATCATTCCACGTTGCAGGTTCGAGGGGAGGGCCCTACTGATGATCGCGCCCTCCAAGAGTGACCGTGAGCGCGCGATCCCGGTGCCCGCCGTGCTCCTCCCCGCCGTCGCGCAGATCATTCGCCGACGAACACCCGGCGGAAGACCGATCCCCGTGGTCAGCCGCTACGATCCTCACGAAAAGATGTGGTCAGATCCCATGCCGTTCCTGCTTCACCGCAAGATCGGCACCATCCGCGGCGTCATGGCGACTAACGAGCTCGTGGTGGTGACGGCGGGGCAGGCCGGCGACGCCCCGGCGTTCACAGCCGTCATGGCCGCGATTCGGGTACCGCGCCTCGGCGGCGGACGGCCTCGGACCAGATCCGATACCGTGATCGCCGATCGCGCGTACTCGCCCGCGCGATCCGCTCCCACCTGCGTCAACGGCACATCCGGACGGTCATTCCGCAGCCGGTGGACCAGGTCCGTCACCGGCTGCGCCGAGGTTCCCGCGGGGGGCGGCCGCCGGGCTTCGACTGCGAGAGCTACCGGGAACGCAACACGGTCGAACGGTGCATCGCCCGCCTGAAGCAGTGGCGCGGCCTGGCGCTGCGAACGGACAAGCTCGCCCGCGCCAAACACGCCGCACTCCATCACGCGGCCATCCAGATC
>NZ_JBHWBP010000585.1:0-2882 GCF_042735575.1 Streptomyces sp. NPDC059564
GGTGGTGAACTGGCCGGTGCCCTTGACGTTGCCCGTGCCGTCGAGCTCGGTGCGCTCGGTGCGCAGGCCGACGACCTTGCCGTCCTCGCCGAGGATCTCGGACGGGGACTCGAAGAAGTGCAGGAACAGCTTGTGCGGGCGGTCGCCGATGTCGCGGATCGCCCAGTTCTCCAGGGTCTTGGCGACCATGTCCGCCTGCTTGTTGGAGCGGCGGGTGGTGATCGAGCCCTCGTCGTAGTCGATGTCCTCGGGGTTGACGATGACCTCGATGTTGGGCGAGTGGTCGAGCTCGCGCAGCTCCATCGGGCTGAACTTGGCCTGCGCCGGGCCGCGACGGCCGAAGACGTGGACCTCGACGGCCTTGTTGGCCTTGAGGCCGTCGTGGACGTTGGCCGGGATCTCGGTCGGCAGCAGCTCGTCGGCCGTCTTGGCGAGGATGCGGGCGACGTCGAGGGCGACGTTGCCGACGCCGAGCACGGCGACCTTCTCGGCCTCCAGCGGCCAGGTGCGCGGCACGTCGGGGTGGCCGTCGTACCAGGAGACGAAGTCGGCGGCGCCGTAGGAGCCGTCGAGCTCGACGCCCGGGATGCTGAGCGCGCGGTCGGCGGTGGCGCCCGTGGAGAAGATCACGGCGTCGTAGAACGCGTGCAGTTCGTCCAGCGAGATGTCGTTCGGGTAGTCGACGTTGCCGAACAGGCGGACCTGGGGCTTGTCGAGGACCTGGTGCAGGGCGGTGATGATGCCCTTGATGCGGGGGTGGTCGGGGGCGACGCCGTACCGGATCAGGCCGAAGGGGGCGGGCATCCGCTCGAAGATGTCGATGGACACACCGGGAGCGGCGGCCGCCTCGGACTTCAGCAGCGCGTCGGCGGCGTAGATACCGGCGGGGCCGGCACCGACGATTGCTACCCGCAGGGGGCGAGGCATGACTGGGTTCCCTTCGACCGACAATCTGACTGATCAGGAGAACCCTAAACTAAGGCCACCCTTACCCGGCACCCGCCCCCTGGTTATGACCCCATAACCTGGCCTTATGGCTTACCAAAGCCTGACTTTTGGCTGACATCACAGGACCGCGATGCCCAGGGGGCGGCTTCCGGCCGCGATCCGGTGGACGCCGCCGCTGGTCAGGTCGACGACCGTGAGGCCGTTCCAGTAGCCGTCGCGGGTGAAACCGCCGGTCACGTACGCGGTGGCGCCGTCACGGGAGACGGCCACGTCCTCGTGCGGGCCGTCGAGCGCGATGACCCGTTCGGTGCCGTCCGGGGAGCGGACGGTGAGGGAGGGCCCCTTGCCGTCCGAGGGGTCGACGGCGCCCGTGCCGACGACCAGCAGGCGCCCGTCGGGAGTGGCCGCCGCTCCGTGCTGGTGGGTGTCGGCCGTCATCGGCTCCACGCTGGTGCGGCCGGTGCGCGGGTCGACCACCGCCAGGCGTTCGCCCTCGAAGGGGAGCAGCAGCATCCCGTCGGCCGGGCGGACCGCTGTGTAGTGGGGCTTCAGCCAGGAGCCGAGTCCGCCTTCGGTGCCGTACGGGGCGACCTCGATCCGGCGCGGCCGCAGCGGGCCCGCGCTGACGACGGTGACGTCGAAGGAGTCGTGCCCGGTGACGTAGACCTCGGAGCCGTCGCGCGCCACGTCCACGTCGAAGGGCCGTCGGCCCACCGGGACGGCGGCGGTGACCTGGGCCTTCGCCGTGTCGATGACCTCCAGGACGCCCCGGGCGCCGGGCACGTTCACGCCGACGTAGGCGCGCGTGCCGTCCGGGGACAGCGCGATGCCCATGCCGCCGCCCCGGTACTCGCCGTCGCCCACCGGGCCGGTGGCGGTGCGGTACGGGATCAGCGCCGTCCGGATCCGGGTGCGGGTGTCGACGACCGCGACGCCCTCGGCGGTGGCCACCCAGGCCCGGCCGTCCGCGCCGACGGCCAGCCCGTACGGGGCCCTGCCGACGGTGACGGCCGCCAGGGGGCCGCGTACGGGGTCCACGAAGGTGACGGTGTCGGCGCCGGAGTCCGCGACCAGCAGGGTGCCGGCCGCGGTGGGGGTGGCGGCGTCGACGGTGGCCGTGAGGGGCGCGGCGGCGGGTCCGGGCGCGGCCGGGGCCCCGCCGGTGCAGGCGGCCAGCAGCAGCGCCCCGGCCAGGGCCGCGAGGGCGGTACGGGGCCTGCGGGAGCGGCGGTTCACCGGCCCGCCCCCGGCTCGGTGGCCGGGCGCAGCAGCCGGGCGATCCCGCCGAAGCCGCGCCGCACGGCGTGCTCGTACGCGGTCACGCCCTCGCGGTCGGCCAGCGCGGGGTCCGCTCCGGCGGCGAGCAGCAGGGCGACGGTCTCCTCGTGGCGGGGGCCGCCGTCGCCGAGGATCACCGCCTCCAGCAGGGCGGTCCAGCCGAGCCGGTTGACGTGGTCCACCTCGATCGAGCTCTCGGCCAGCACGGCGCGGACGTAGCCGGTGTGGCCGCGTTCGGCGGCCGGGATGAGGGAGGTGCCGCCGAAGCGGTTGAGCCGGCGCAGGTCGGGTCCGGCGGCCAGCAGTGCGCGCATCGTCCGGACGCCGCCGGTGACGCCGGTGACCAGCCAGGGGGTGTCGGCGCGGGCGTCGGGGGCGTCGGGGTCGGCCCCGGCGGCGAGCAGGGCCGCGGCCGCCGCGGTGTGGTCGCCGAGGACGGCGAGCAGCAGGGCGGTGCGCAGCCGCTCGTCACGCGCGTCGACGGCGGCTCCGGCGGCGAGGGCCGCGCGGACGGCGTCCTCGTCACCGCGGGCGGCGGCGTCGAGCAGGGTTCGGTCGTGCGGCTTCACGGGTTCCTCCGGTCCGGGCGGGCGGGGCGGGGCGGCGCGTCCCTGTGCCCGCCCGCTTCCCGGCCCCGCTCCCATGGTGGTCCCGGC
>NZ_JBHWBP010000586.1:0-2859 GCF_042735575.1 Streptomyces sp. NPDC059564
GCCTTCTTCTCCTGGTACCCGATGGTCCGGGAGTTCCTCCTCGCCTTCCAGAAGACCGAGGGCGGCGCCACCCGCTGGGTCGGCTGGGACAACTTCACGTACGTCTTCAACGACCCGAGCTTCTGGCAGGCCTGGCGCAACACCCTGCTCTTCACCGGGCTCGCGCTGGTCCTCGGCTTCGTGGTGCCGTTCGTGGTGGCCCTCGTACTCGGCGAACTGCGGCACGCCCGCGGCTATCTGCGCCTGCTGGTCTACCTGCCGGTGATGATGCCGCCGGTGGCCTCGGTCCTGCTGTTCAAGTACCTCTACGACCCCGGCTACGGCCTCTTCAACCGGATCCTGGAGTTCCTGCACCTGCCGGCGCAGGACTGGCTGCAGTCCACGGACACCGCGATGGCGTCGGTCGTCCTCGCCTCGACGTGGATGAACATGGGCAGCGCGACCCTGATCTACCTGGCCGCCCTCCAGGGCATCCCCGGCGAGCTGTACGAGGCCGCCGAGCTCGACGGGGCGGGACTGCTGCGCAAGATCTGGCACGTCACCATCCCGCAGACCCGGCTGATCCTCTCGCTGATGCTGCTCATGCAGGTGATCGCGACGATGCAGGTGTTCGCCGAACCGTTCCTGCTGACCGGCGGCACCGGCCCCGAGGGGGCCACGACCACCGTGGTCGTCCTGATCTACCAGTACGCCTTCAGCTTCAACCAGTACGGGGCGGCGGCGGCCCTGGGCCTGTGCCTGCTCGTCCTCCTCGGCGGTTTCTCCGCCGCGTACGTCCGCCTCAGCCGCGACGACGAGAGCTGACAAGGAGCCCCACACATGGCCGAGCGCACCCTGATCTCCCCGGTCCGGTGGAGCCGCCCCCGGGGCCGGATCCTCTACTGGAGCGTCCTCTCCCTGGTCGTCGCCGGGTTCACCCTCGTCTTCCTCGGCCCGCTCTACTGGATGGCCGCGGGCGGCCTCAAGAGCACCGAGGAGTTCGCCCGGGTCCCGCCCACGCTGGTGCCGCACTCCGTCCGCACCGGCAACTACTCGGCCGCCTGGCAGGTCATGGACCTCGCCCGGCTGCTGGCCAACACCCTCTACTACGCCCTGGGCGCCCTCGTCTTCCAGCTCGTGCTCGACGTCGCCGCCGCCTACTCGCTGTCGAAGCTGCGGCCCGTCCTCGGCAAGGCCGTGCTCGGGATGATGCTGGCGACGCTGATGGTCCCGGCCGCCGTGCTCGTCGTACCGCAGTACCTGACCGTCCTCGACATGCCGCTCATCGAGCGCAACCTGCTGGACTCGCCCTGGGTGATCTGGCTGCCGTCCGTCACCAACGCGTTCGGAATCTTCCTGCTGAAACGATTCTTCGACTCGATCCCGCGGGAGGTCCTCGACGCCGCCGCCATCGACGGGGCGAGCGCCCTGCGCACCCTGCGCTCGGTCGTCCTGCCGATGTCCCGGCCCGTCCTCGGCGTCGTGTCGATCTTCGCGGTCGTGGGGGTCTGGAAGGACTTCCTCTGGCCGATGCTCACCCTCCCCGACCCGGCGCTCCAGACCCTCAACGTCGGCATCTACTCCCTCTCCCGGGGAGTCCCGGAGAACCACCTCACCGCCGCTCTCGCGATGGCCTCCGCACCCACCCTCGTCCTCTTCCTGATCTTCCAGCGCAACATCATGGGCGGCCTGACGGCCGGTTCACTCAAGGGCTGAAAGGATCGACGTGCCGGCTTCCGACTGGTGGCGCTCGGCCGCCATCTACCAGGTGTACGTACGCAGCTTCGCCGACGGGGACGGGGACGGCACCGGCGACCTCGCGGGCGTCCGGGCCCGCCTGCCGTACCTCGCCGCGCTCGGCGTGGACGCCCTGTGGTTCACCCCCTGGTACCTCTCCCCGCTCGCCGACGGCGGCTACGACGTCGCCGACTACCGGACCATCGACCCGGCCTTCGGCACCCTCGCCGAGGCGGAGAAGCTCATCGCCGAAGCCCGCGCCCTGGGCATCCGGACCATCGTCGACATCGTCCCGAACCACGTCTCCGACCGGCACCCCTGGTTCCGGGCCGCCCTCGCCGCCGGCCCCGGCAGCCCCGAGCGGCGCCTCTTCCACTTCCGCCCCGGCCGCGGCGAACACGGCGAACTGCCGCCCGGGGACTGGCCCTCGCAGTTCAACGGCGCCGGGACGTGGACGCGCGCCGAGGACGGCGAGTGGTACCTGCACCTGTTCACCCCGCAGCAGCCCGACCTCAACTGGGACCACCCCGAGGTCCGCCGGGAGCACGAGGAGGTGCTGCGCTTCTGGTTCGAGCGGGGCGTCGCGGGCGTACGGATCGACTCCGCCGCCCTGCTCGCCAAGGACCCGGCCCTGCCCGACCTGGCGGGCCGCCCGCCCGGGCCGTGGTCCGGGGGCGGGGAGGGGAGCGGGGAGGGGAAGGAGGCCCATCCGTACATCGACCGGGACGAACTGCACGACGTCTACCGCTCCTGGCGGGCCGTCGCCGACGAGTACGGCGCCGTCTTCGTCGGCGAGGTCTGGCTGCCGGACTCCGAGCGCTTCGCCCGCTACCTGCGCCCCGACGAACTGCACACCGCCTTCAACTTCGGCTTCCTCAGCTGTCCCTGGGACGCGGAGCGGCTGCGCGCCTCGATCGAGGAGACCCTCGCCGAGCACGCGCCCGTCGGGGCGCCCGCCACCTGGGTGCTGTGCAACCACGACGTGACCCGGACCGTGACCCGCTACGGGCGCGCCGAGACCGGCTTCGACTTCGCCGCCAAGGCCTTCGGCACCCCGACCGACCTGGCGCTCGGCACCCGGCGGGCGCGTGCCGCCGCGCTGCTGACGCTCGCCCTGCCCGGCTCCGTGTACCTCTACCAGGG
>NZ_JBHWBP010000587.1:0-2774 GCF_042735575.1 Streptomyces sp. NPDC059564
ACCCGTCGGGGGCTCCGCCCCCGGGCCCCCTCGCCTCAGACTCCCCCGGCCACCGCTGGGAGGGGCCCCCTGGCGAGGCTGGAATCAGCCTGCGGGCCGACCAGTCGCGAAATCCAGCCCCTCCGGCGTTTGAGGAGCGGGGTCTGGGGCGGAGCCCCAGCAGCGGCGCCGCACCCGACGATGCCGCCGCCGGGCTCGTGGCCGCGCTGGCGTTTCCCGAGCGGGTGGCGAAGGCCAAGGGGGGTGGGGGCTTCCTCATGGCCTCCGGGACCGGGGCCGAGCTCGGCGACGGGTCGGGGCTGCGCAGCGCGCCCTGGCTGGCCGTCGCCGTCGCCGACCGGCCCCCGCACTCCGCCTCCGCCCGGATCCGGTCCGCGGCCGTCATCGACGAGGACACCGCCCTGGCCGCGGCCGCCCACCTGCGGAGCGAGGGGGAGGAGGTGCACTGGGAGGACGGGGACCTCGTGGCCCGCGCCGTCACCCGCCTCGGGGCGATCGAGCTGGCCGCCCGACCCCTGCGCAACCCCGACCCGGCCCTGGTCCGCGCCGCCCTCCTCGACGGGCTGCGCGCCGAGGGGCTCGGCCTGCTGCGGTGGTCCCCGGACGCGGCGGCGCTGCGGGCCCGGCTGGGCTTCCTGCACCGCACGCTCGGCGGCGCGTGGCCCGACGTGGCGGACGACGCGGCGCTGCTGGAGCGGGCCGACGACTGGCTGGAGCCCGAGCTGTCGCGGGCCCGCCGCCGCTCCGACCTGGCCCGGATCGACGCGGGACAGGCCCTGAACCGGCTGCTGCCCTGGGCCACCGGCGAGGCGGCCCGGCTCGACGAGCTGGCCCCGGAACGCATCGAGGTGCCCAGCGGCTCCCGGATCCGCGTCGACTACACCGCCGAGCAGCCCGTGCTCGCGGTGAAGCTCCAGGAGCTGTTCGGGCTGGCGCAGACCCCGCGCGTGGCCGGGGTGCCGGTGCTGGTCCACCTGCTGTCCCCGGCCGGGCGGCCCGCCGCCGTCACCGCCGACCTCGCCTCCTTCTGGCAGGGCGGCTACCGCGCGGTGCGGGCCGAGCTGCGCGGCCGCTACCCCAAGCACCCCTGGCCCGAAGACCCGGCGACCGCCGAGCCGACCCGCCACACCAACGCCCGCCTCAGGCGCTGAGCCCGCCGGGCCCGCCCTCCCCGCGCCGGCCGCGGGCTTCCAGCCAGAGGGCGGCCGCGAGCAGCGCCAGTCCGCCCAGCGCGAGGCCGGCCGGGCCGTAGGTGTGCAGTGCGAGGACCTTCGTACGGTTCGAGGCGACCAGGTCGAGGGTGTACTTCGCGTAGTCGGGCCGCATGGTGACGTGCCCGGCGAAGGCGGTGAGCTTGCCGTCGGGCGCACCGGCCGCGATGCCGCCGCGCATCTCCTGCTGGATGTCCTGCTCGGCGTTGACGGGCGCGCCGGTGACGGGGTCGACCCAGAACCTCGCCGTCACCGTGTACCAGAGGGTGGTGCCGGTGGTCTGCTCGATCGTCGCCGGGTCGATGCCCTCGATCGGCATCTTCTTCGGCATGGGCACCTTGGTCCAGGGGACGGTCTGCTCGAAGTAGTAGACCTCCATGCCCCGGTAGTCGCGCGGTCCGACGTAGTGGATCGGCGACGAGGTGCGGGTCTGCGCGTCGAAGTAGAGGTAGTCGCGCGGTTCGGTGAAGAACGGCCACTTGAACTCGATGCCCTCGCGCTTGACCGCGTCGCCGTCGACCATCTCGCCGGTGGCGTGCACCGGGTCCTGGGTGTGCGCGTCGAAGATGTAGCGCTCGGGGATCTGGGAGACCATCTTGCCGTCCGGCCCGATGATGTAGGACAGCGTGTCCCAGACGACGACGTCCTTGCCGGCGCTGGCCTCGATCTCCTTGGACGCCTCGACGTTGCCCTTGAGGGTCTGGACGATGGTGACCTTGTCGACCTTCTTGGGCTGCATGCCGCCCGCGTAGTCGAGCAGGGTCGCGTCCTTCGCCTCCAGCACCATCTCCTGGTACTGGCTGGGCGGGATCTTGGCGAGCCTGGGGTACGCGTACCAGCGCAACAGCGGTGCGAGGGCTGCGCAGAACACGGCGAGGGCAAGCAGGACGAGGCTCGCTCTGCGTCGCACGGCCGGCCTCCTCTACTTTCCGGGCGCGGCGGGCGCGGTGGTGAGCAGGGGCTTGGGCGAGGTCGTGCCTTCCGGCACCCCGAACGCCGTGATGGCGAGGACGAGGGCCAGCGCGGCGGCCAGCCCGATGGCGGCGGCGACGAGTGCGCGCATGCCGGGGCCTCCGGTATCTGATGGGGCGTCAGGAGGGCGTACCGTAGCAACGCGGGGGCGAGATGAGAACCGTCTGGGCCTGCCGGTGCCTACGGCGTGGGGCGGTGGGCGGGGGCGCTACGGGGCCCGGGCGGGCGACGGGCTCGGGGCGGGGCTCGCCGTCTTCGGCACGGCCCGGGCGCCGGGCCCCGCTCCGCCCGGGCGTGGGGGCGGTGCGGGTGCCTACGGCGTAGGGCGGGGGCCGGGAGCTACGGGGTCCCGGAGAGCGACGGGCTCGGGGCGGGGCTCGCCCCGCCGGGCTTCCCGGTGGGCGCCGCCGAGGGGGAAGCCGACGCGGTGGCGGTGGGCTTCGGGGTGGGAGTGGGGGTCGCCGCAGGCGTCGGGGTCGGCTTCGGATCCGCCGTCGGCGTCGGCGTGGGGGTTGGCGTCGGCGTCGGCGTCGGCGTGGGCGTGGGCGTGGGCGTGGGGGTTGGATCCGGCGTCGGCGTCGGCGGGGGCTG
>NZ_JBHWBP010000588.1:0-2770 GCF_042735575.1 Streptomyces sp. NPDC059564
CCCCTTAAGGCTGCTGCTCCGAGGTGCCGCGCACGGCCTGGCGGAAGCTGCCGAAGCGGGCGGCGGACTGGGAGGCGGCGCCGGGGGCGGCCGGGGTGCGGGCCGCCTCTCCGGCGGCGTCGGGGCCCTCGGGGTGGGCGGCGGCCAGGGTCCGGCCGCGCCGCCGCTGGGGCAGTCCGCTCTCGCCGGGCACCGGGTTCTCGCCGGTGGACTCGGAGTCGTGGGCGGGGACCTCGTGCGCGGGGGCGCCGTGGGTGTCGGGGGCGCCGTGGGTGTCGGCGGCGTCGTGGACGGGCTCGGCCTCCGGGCGGGGCGCGGGGGCGGCCTCCGGGGCGGACAGCAGGGCCGGGGCGGGCACGGGGTCGGCCGGGCTGCGGCTGATCAGCTCCTGCGGGAGCATCA
Organism: Streptomyces sp. NPDC059564; assembly: GCF_042735575.1. NCBI lineage: Bacteria > Bacillati > Actinomycetota > Actinomycetes > Kitasatosporales > Streptomycetaceae > Streptomyces > Streptomyces sp. NPDC059564. Next base: position 403 of record NZ_JBHWBP010000588.1, read on the forward strand.
TGAGCGCGCCGGTGCCGCCGCGGGCGGAGGGCCGGAAGGAGACCGTCAGCCCGTGCTTGCGGGCGAGGCGGCCGACGACGGCGAGGCCGAGGCGGGTGCCGGAGAGCCCGGCCAGGTCCAGGGACTCGGCGGTGACGGCCCGTTCGGCGCGGCGCAGCTGGAGCTCGCTCATCACGAGGCCGCTGTCCTCGACGGTGATGATGACCCCGGCCGGCACCTCCTCCACGTAGACGTGGACCTCGGCGGTCGGGGGCGAGAAGTTCGCGGCGTTGTCGAGGAGTTCCGCGAGGGCGTGCATGACGCCCTCGGCGGCGTGTCCGGCGACGGCCGCCTCGCTGGTGGAGTGCAGCCGGACCCGCTGGTAGCCGCCGATGCGGCCCATCGCGCCGCGCAGGATCGACTCCATGACGATCGGCTTCGCCCAGCGGCGGCCCGAGCGGGCTCCGGTGAGGACGGCGATGGAGTCGGCGAGACGGCCGGCCTGGGCGGTGCGGTGGTCGAGGTGCAGCAGGTCGCCGAGGACTTCCTCGTCGGCGTGCTTGTGTTCCATCTCCCGCAGGTCGGCCAGCATTCCGGTGGCGAGCGCCTGCATCCGGCCGGCCGCGTTGGCGGCGGCGGCCATGGCGGCGGCCCGTCCGGACTGGGCGCGCCGCAGTTCCCCGGCGAGCTGCTCACGGGTGGCGAGGTGAGCGGCGGTCATGCTGTCGAGCTCGGCGGCGTGGGCGGCGGTCAGCCGGTCCAGTTCGGCGGCCCGGGCGGTGGTCAGGTGGTCCACCTCGCCGGTGTGCGCGCCGAGGAGGCGTCCGCGTTCGGCGGTGTGGGCCGCCGCGTCGCGGGCGGCGTCGGCGGACAGCCGGGCGATGTGCCCGTCGCGGGCGGCGAGTTCGCCGGCGAGGGTGGAGAGCCGGCCGCGCAGCAAGCGGGTGCTGCGCGACCACCAGGTGACGGCGCAGGCGGCCACCGCGAGCAGCAGCGACCCGCAGGCGGAGAACCACCCGAGGGGGGTCTGGACCGAGACCGGGGCTGCGGACACGGCCGCCGCGGAGAGGGTGCCCGTGGCGGCCGCGGTGATCAGCAGCGCGAGCGCGGAGGGGCGAAAGGGGGAAGGCGACGCCGTCATGTAAGTCAAAGCCTCAAACCGGGCGTAAATGGAAGAGAGGGTTCCTGTGGTAACGAGGCATAACTATAAGAGGATTGCTGATCGTTTAGGAAAGCTCTTGGCGATTATCACGCTCCGTAGCGCCCACTAAGGCCACTTCTGGAGCGGTTTCGGGGCTATGCCATGGCATCCTGTGACGTCACAACTCGCCGGACGGGATCGGCGGAGGGCGTCCGGGGAATATGGGGAAGGTCATGAGGCTCTGCTTCCTGGTGGAGGAGCACTACCGCCGTGACGGCATGCCGAACGAGGTGATCCGGCAACTGACCGCGTGGGGACACCAGGTGGACGTGGTGCGGCCGGGCGGTTCGCTGCTGCGCATGGGCGACGTCGTCCGCTCGGGCGCGCACGACGCCTGGGTGCTCAAGACCGTGTCCGGAGGGCCCGGGCTCACCCTGCTCGAAGCGGCGGCCGCCGCCGGGCTGACCACGGTCAACGACGCCCGCTCCATCCGGGGCGTGCGGGACAAGGCGCTGGCCGCCGCCATCGGCGCCGCCCGGGGCCTGCCCCAGCCGGAGACCTACGCCGTCGCCCGGCCCGAACTCCTCGCGGAGATACCCGAAGCCGCGTACCCGCTGGTCGTCAAGCCCGCCGACGGCAGCTCCGGGCGGGCCGTGCACCTGGTGCCCTCGCCGGACCGGCTCGCCGCGCTGCTCCCCGAACTCGCGGGCGAGGGCATGCTCATCGCGCAGCCGTACGTACCGAACGGCGGCACCGACATCAAGGTGTACTGCGTCGACGGCGAACTCTTCGCCACCGAGCGCCGCTCCCCCCTGCACCCGGACGCCGGAGTGCGCGAGCGGCAGGTGCCGCTGCCGCCCGAGGTGGCGGAGATCGCCGCCCGCGTCGGCGAGGTGTACGGGCTGGACCTGTACGGGGTGGACGTGCTGCTGGGCCCCGACGGGCCGGTGGTGGTCGACGTGAACGACTTCCCGAGCTTCCGCCAGGTGCCGGACGCGGCCGCCCGGGTGGCGCGGGCCGTCCTCTCACTGGCCCGCACCGGCGGCGGCCGCGGCTGCCCGCCCGCCCCGCCGTTCGCGCTGCCGGTGACCATCCCGCTCCAGGTGGCGGCGGGGGCGGGGGACGGCGCGTGAGGGTCGGCCTGATCACCCCCGACGCCGGGCATCCGCTGCTGGCGGCCACCGCCCGGCTGCTCACCGCCGGCGGGCACGCGGTCGAGGTGCTGGACCCGGCGGCGCCCGCCGCCGC
>NZ_JBHWBP010000589.1:0-2726 GCF_042735575.1 Streptomyces sp. NPDC059564
CGTCGCCCTGCTGGACACCCTGGCCGGCGACGGCACCCCCGTCCCCGACCTGGTGGCGGTGCTCGCCCCGGGTGGTGAGGCGAGGCCCGGCGCGGCGGCGGAGGCGGCGCTGAGCCTCGTACAGGACTGGCTGTCGGACGAGCGGTACGCCGCGTCGCGTCTGCTGGTCGTCACACGGGGCGCCGTCGCCGTCGATCCGGCCTCGGGCGCCGACCCGGCGCAGGCCGCGGTCTGGGGACTGGTGCGTTCGGCGCAGTCGGAGAACCCCGGCCGCTTCGTCCTCGTCGATGCCGAAGCCGATGTCGAAGGCGGCGACCTGTCGGAGCTCGGCGCCGCCGCGGCTACGGGCGAGCCGCAGCTGGCGGTACGCGGGGGAGTGCTGCTCGCACCCCGACTGACGCGCGCCGCCGAAGCCCCCACGGGTGACGCGGCCCCCGACGCCCCGGTGTTCGCGCCGCACGGAACGGTCCTGGTGACCGGAGCGTCCGGGGTACTGGGGCGAGTGGTGACACGGCACCTGGTCGCCGAGCACGGCGTCCGGCGGCTGGTCCTGGCGAGCCGTCGTGGTCCCGCCGCCGACGGCGCGGCGGAGTTCGCCGCGGAGCTGGGCGCACGGGGCGCCGTGGTGGACACCGTGGCCTGCGACGTGGCCGACCGGGAGGCCGTGGCCCGGCTGCTGGGCTCGCTGCCGGCGGCACACCCGCTGACGGGCGTGGTGCACGCGGCGGGCGTGACCGATGACGGCGTGGTGCAGGCCCTGACGCCCGAGCGGATGCGGGGGGTGTTCGGCCCGAAGGTGGCAGGCGCCCTCCACCTGGACGAGCTGACCCGGGGCACGGAGCTGTCGGCCTTCGTGCTGTTCTCGTCGGCCGCCGGTGTCTTCGGCAACGCGGGCCAGGGCAACTACGCCGCTGCCAACGCCGCCCTGGACGCACTGGCCCACGCCCGCCGCGCCGCCGGTCTGCCGGGCGTGTCGCTGGCATGGGGCCTGTGGGCGAGCACCAGCGCACTGACCGCGACGCTGGCCGAGGCCGACCACCGGCGCATCGGCCGCTCCGGGCTCGTCGCGCTGGAGACGGGAGAAGGCCTCGGGCTCCTCGACAGCGCCCTGCGCTCCCCGGAGCCGCTGCTCGTACCCGTCCGCTGGGACCTGCCCGTGCTGCGCGAACAGGCCCGCGCGGGGACACTGCCCACGCTGCTGCGGGACCTGGTCCCCGCACCCGTACGCCGCACCGAGGCGGCTGCGGCCACCACCGCGGACGGCGCCCGGTCCGTGCTGTCGGAGCGGCTGCGGGGGCTGACCGGGAGCGGGCGGACCGAGCTGCTCGTCGACCTCGTACGCGCACACGCGGCCGCCGTACTGGGCCACGGCAGGCCCGAATCCGTCCAGCCGGCCCAGGCGTTCCGCGAGCTCGGCTTCGACTCGCTCACGGCCGTCGAACTCCGCAACCGCCTCGTCTCGGCGACCGGTGTACGGCTGCCGGCCGGGCTGGTCTTCGACTACCCGACGCCGGACGCGCTCGCCGGTCACCTGCTCGCCCACCTGGACGGAGAGCGCCCGGCCATGACCGCGGCGCGGGCGGCCACCCCGGCGGGCGGTGCCGGAGACGAGCCCCTGGCCATCGTCGCCATGAGCTGCCGGTATCCGGGCGGTGTGCGGTCCCCCGAGGACCTGTGGCGGTTGCTCTCCGAAGGCGCCGACGCCATTTCCGACTTCCCCGACGACCGCGGATGGGACCTCGACCTCCTCTCCGAGGAAGGCGCCGCCGGCTCCAGCACCACCCGCAAGGGCGGATTCCTGTACGACGCGGGGGAGTTCGACGCGGCGTTCTTCGGGATCTCGCCGCGTGAGGCGCTCGCGATGGATCCGCAGCAGCGCTTGCTGCTGGAGACCTCCTGGGAGGCGTTCGAGCGGGCCGGGATCGACCCCGCCACGCTGCGCGGTTCCCGTACGGGCGTCTTCACGGGTGTGATGTACCACGACTACGCCTCCTCCCTTCAGTCGGTGCCCGAGGGGGTGGAAGGCTTCCTCGGCACGGGCAACTCCGGGAGCGTCATCTCCGGCCGTCTCTCCTACACCTTCGGCCTCGAGGGCCCCGCGGTGACGGTGGACACGGCGTGCTCCTCGTCGCTCGTCGCGCTGCACCTCGCGGTCCAGGCGCTGCGCCAGGGCGAGTGCGAGATGGCCCTGGCGGGCGGTGTGACCGTCATGGCCGGCCCGGGCGCCTTCGTGGAGTTCAGCCGCCAGCGCGGACTGGCCGCCGACGGCCGCTGCAAGGCGTTCTCCGCGAACGCCGACGGCACCGGGTGGGCCGAGGGCGTCGGCATGCTGCTGGTGGAGCGGTTGTCGGACGCCCGCCGCCATGGCCACCCGGTGCTGGCGGTGGTGCGGGGCAGCGCGGTCAACCAGGACGGTGCTTCGAACGGGTTGACGGCTCCGAACGGCCCGGCGCAGCAGCGCGTCATCGAACAGGCCCTGACCACTGCGGGGTTGTCGGCAGCGGACGTGGATGCGGTGGAGGCGCACGGTACGGGGACGCGGCTGGGTGACCCGATCGAGGCGCAGGCACTGCTCGCCACGTACGGCCAGGACCGGCCCGGGGACCGGCCGCTGTGGCTGGGCTCGCTGAAGTCGAACATCGGGCACACCCAGGCGGCGGCCGGGGTGGGCGGGATCATCAAGATGGTCGAGGCGATGCGGCACGGCGTGCTGCCGAAGACGCTGC
>NZ_JBHWBP010000590.1:0-2689 GCF_042735575.1 Streptomyces sp. NPDC059564
GCCGGTAGCCGGAGGCCGGAGGCCGTCCGGACGGCCGCTCCGAGGACCACGAAGCTCTAGCCGCGAAGGGGGGCGCCTCCGTCGAGGCGCCCCCCTTCAGGCGTTCGCCACCGGGACCGGCCTGGCCAGCACCTGGTCCAAGACCTCGGTGAGGAACCGCGCCGGGTCCGTCGCCGAGGCCGTGGCGCGCATCGCGACGATCCCGTCCGGACGGACGAGCAGCGCCCCTTCGTCGGGGAGCCACGGGACCGCGACGCGATGTGCGGAGAGTCCGACGTTCGCCGCGGCCGTGAGCCAGCGCTCGCCTGCGACGCCCGCCAGCAGGGTCCACCGGGACGCCACCAGGTCGAGCGTGGAAACCCCGTCGATCCACGCGTGGGGCACCCGTGAACCCGGCGACCCGTCCAGCACCAGGTCCACTGTGGACGGGAGTTCCGGCCGCGGGTCGACAACAGCGGCCGAATCGTACCGCTGGCCGAGGTGCACGACCGGCGCCGCCCACACCCCTGCCGCCGCCCTGGCCGCGTCGGCCTCGGGTCCGCGCCCCCAGTGCAGCTGCGGGTCGGCGAGCCTGCGCATCGCCTGGTCCAGCGTCGCCGCGGCGACCGGTTCACGTTCGTGCGCGTAGGTGTCGAGCAGCCCGGCACCGGCCCCGCCGTGGTGGACGGCGGCCAGCTTCCACGCCAGGTTGTGCGCGTCGGCGACCCCGGTGTTGAGGCCGAACGCGCCCAGGGGCGACACGGTGTGCGCGGCGTCGCCCACGAGGAACACGCGGCCGACGGCGAAGCTCTCGGCCGCCGCGCTCCGGGGCCGCCACGAGAGCACGCTGCGCACCTCGACGTCGAGGTCGGGATCGCCGACCGCCAGCCGGACGACCGCGGCGCAGCGCTCGTGCGTGAAGTCCTCGGGGCGTTCGCCGCCGTCGACGTCGCAGCGGACGTGGAAGACCCAGTCCGTCTCGCCGTCCACCGTGGCCAGCAGGCCGGGCGCCTCCGGCGTGGTGATCGTGCAGGTGGCGAAGGACATTCCCCGCAGGTGCGGTCGGAGGTCGGCGCGGAACAGGATGTTGATCATCGACTTGCCCAGGTCGCCCGGCCCGGAGGTGCCCACGCCGAGCGCGGTCCGCGCGGTGCTGTGCGTGCCGTCGGCGGCGACTACGCGCGTGCACCGCAGGGAGTAGCGGCCGTCGGGTCCCTCCAGTTCGACGTCGACCCCGTCGGCGTCCTGCGCGAGGCCGACCAGGCGGGTCGACCAGCGCAGGTCCGCTCCGCGGCGTGCCAGGTCGGCTGCCACGACGGCGTCGAGCCGGTCCTGGGCGCAGACGCCGCGCAGTCTGAACGGTGTCACGTCCAGTTCGTCGGTGGACGGGGCCGGCATGGGCACGGTCACGACGTCGCCCGCGCCCATCTCGACGACGGTCCGCGCCACCGCCTTGCCCGCGGCGCCCCGGAGGTCGACCGCGAGGGCGTCGACGGCGGTCTCGAGTCCGAGTTCGCGGAGGATCTCGACGGTGCGCGGTCCGATGCCGGTGGCACGTGGGTGCACCGACGGCCCGGACCGGCGTTCGACGAGCACCGCGGGGACGCCGTGGTGGGTGAGCAGCGCCGCGGTGAGCAGGCCGACGCTGCCGCCTCCGACCACGAGCACTGGTACGGGCACGGGTCCGAGTGCTTTTGGATACGCTGTCTCCGTCATGGCTACACCGTAGCCAGAAGGTAGGATGCGGGTCAACGAGGAAAGGAACCGCCCCCATGACCGAACCCGTTCCCTCGTCGTCGGTGTGGACCCGGCCGCGCCCCGAGCCGCGTCGACGCGCGCCCGGGGTGGACCAGTACGTGGCCGCGGCGCTGGCCGTAGCGGACGCGGAGGGATTGGCGGCGGTGTCGATGCGGCGGGTCGCGGGTGATCTCGGTTCCGGGACCGCCTCGCTCTACCGGTACATCACCAACCGCGACGAGCTGGTGGACCTGATGGTCGACACGGCGCAGGGCGAGGATCCGCTGCCCGAGTCCGCTGAGGACTGGCGGGCCGGCCTGGGGGCGGTCGCGCACGCGTTGCGCGGGACGCTGCTGCGGCATCCCTGGTTGGCGGCTGAACTGGCGGGGAGGCCCGCGCTCGGCCCCAACTCGTTGCGGCGCTCCGAGTCCGCACTGCGCGCCGCCGTCGCGCTCACGTCCGACATGACCCTGGCCTCGCAGGCGCTCAGTGCCGTGCATGCGTACGTGCTGGGTTCGGTCGCCGCCCAGCAGGCCCTTCGGCGGGCGGAGCAGCGCACCGGGCTCAGCGAGGAGGAGTGGCAGCGCAGCGTCGGCCCCTACATCAGCGAGGTCCTCGCGGCGGGCGAACACCCGATGCTCGCCCGCCGCGTCCTCGAAGCAGAGGAACTCGATCCCGACGTCGAGTTCGCGTTCGGCCTGGACTGCGTGCTCGACGGGCTCGCGGCCCGGCTGGCTCGCTGAACGGTCAGTACGCGTGGCGGTTCACGGTCTCCGGGTGGAGGACGAGGCCGACCTGGTCCTCGGCCAGGATCCGGCCAGGGGCTCGGGGGGCGCGGCGCGGGCGGCGCACATCGTCGTCACCCGGCTGCCCACCGGCACGACGGTGCCCGACCCCATGACCAGGGCGCCCGTCGGATCCCAACGGAGCGGACGTGCCGGGCGTGCGCGGCACGTAGGGGACGTTCAGGTAC
>NZ_JBHWBP010000591.1:0-2673 GCF_042735575.1 Streptomyces sp. NPDC059564
GGGTGGGGGAGGCCGCCCGCAGGGCCCGGCCCCTCACGGCGCGCCCGGGGGGAGGAACGGCAGGCCCGTCGGGGCGCCCGACTCGATCAGGCGGAGCAGGGCGTCGGTGTCCGCGTGCTCCGCGATCAGGTCGCCGAGCAGGTCCAGCTGTTCCTCCCGCAGCGCGGCGAACGAGGTGTCCGGCGCGGGGACGAAGCGCCGCCCCGCCGCCGAGGCCACCTCCCGGAGGAACGCCCGCCGGAACCCGTCCGACTCCAGCGACCCGTGCCAGTGGGTGCCCCACACGGCCCCGACCCGGCACCCGTCCAGGAACGGCTCCCCGCCCAGGACTTCGGCCACCCCGTGGTGGATCTCGTACCCCTCCACGGGCTCCCCGAGCGCCGACCCCACCGGCCGGGCCAGGGTCTTCTCCACGGCGAAGCGGACGCGCACCGGCAGCAGCCCCAGCCCCGCCACCGCACCGGCCTTCGACTCGACCTCGTCCTCGATGTGTTCGCCGAGCACCTGGAACCCGCCGCAGACGCCGAGCACCGGCCGGCCCTCCGCGGCCCGCCGCACCAGCGCGTCGGCGAGCCCGCGCTCGCGCAGCCACTCCAGGGCCTTCACCGTGCCCCGCGTACCCGGTACGACGACCAGGTCCGCGTCGGCCAGCTCCTCGGCCCGGTCCACGAACCGCACGATCACGCCCGGCTCCGCCGCCAGCGCGTCGACGTCGGTGAAGTTCGACATCAGCGGCACCGCGCACACCGCGACCCGCAGCACGTCCTCGCCCACCGGCGGGGCCACCACGGATTCCCGTACCGCGCCCCGCAGGGAGACGCGCAGGCCGTCCTCCTCGTCGATGCCCAGCCCGTGCTGGAACGGCAGCACCCCGTACGTCGCCCGGCCCGTCAGGCCGCGCAGCATCTCCATGCCCGGCTCCAGGAGGGTGACGTCGCCGCGGAACTTGTTGACCATGTAGCCCGCGATCAGCGACTGGTCCTCGGGGGACAGCAGGGCCGTCGTCCCGAAGAAGGAGGCGAAGACCCCGCCCCGGTCGATGTCGCCGACGACGACCACCGGGAAGCGCGCGGCCCGCGCGATGCCCATGTTCACGATGTCGGTCCGGCGCAGGTTGATCTCGGCCGGACTGCCCGCCCCCTCGCAGATCACGGCGTCATACGTGCCCCGCAGCTGCTCCAGGCAGTCCGTGACGATGCCGAGGAGCTGCTCCTGGCGCCCTCCGTGGTAGCCGCGGGCGCTCATCTCGCCCACCGGCTTGCCCAGCAGCACCACCTGGCTGCTGCGGTCACTGCCCGGCTTGAGCAGCACGGGGTTCATCAGTGCCGTCGGCTCCACCCGCGCGGCCTGCGCCTGCATGGCCTGGGCCCGGCCGATCTCGGCGCCCTCGCGGGTCACGAAGGAGTTGAGGGACATGTTCTGGGCCTTGAACGGGGCCACCTTCACGCCCTGCCGGGCCAGCCAGCGGCAGATGCCCGCCGTGACCACGCTCTTGCCCGCGTCCGAGGTCGTACCGGCGACCAGCAGTCCGCCGCCGCGCCGCGCGCCGCTCATGCGTTCGCCTTCCTGGTAGGGGAGAGGCGGGCGGCCAGGGCCCGGCCCGCCACGCAGACTCCGAGCGCCAGCCAGGTCACCCGCCGGGACAGCCGTACCGCCCGGTCGATGTCGGCGACCTCCACCGGCCGCCCGGCGGCGCCGTTCAGCACCGCCCGGTGTTCGACCCGCCCGCCGTAGGACAGGGTCCCGCCGAGGCGGACGCCCAGGGCCCCGGCGAAGGAGGCCTCCACCGGTCCGGCGTTGGGGCTCGGGTGGGCGGCGGCGTCGGCGCGCCAGGCCCGTACGGCTCCCCGCCGGTCGGGGCCGGCGGCCACGGCGGCGAGCGCCGTCAGCCGGGCCCCCGGCCAGCCCGCCAGGTCGTCGAGGCGGGCGGAGGCCCAGCCGTAGCGCAGGTAGCGGGGGGACTTGTGCCCCACCATCGCGTCGAGGGTGTTCACGGCGCGGAAGGCGAGCAGCCCCGGGACCCCGCCGAGGGCTCCCCAGACCAGCGCGCCGACCACCGCGTCGGAGGTGTTCTCCGCGACGGACTCCACGACGGCCCGGGCCATCTGCGGGCCGTCCAGGGCCTGCGGGTCGCGCCCGCACAGGTGGGGGAGGCGTTCGCGGGCCACCTCGATGTCGCCGACGGCCAGGGCTCCGCCGATCGCGCGGGCCTCCCGGCCCAGCGAGGTGCCGCCGACGACGGCCCAGGTGGCCGCGGCGGTCAGGGCGATACGGGCGGCCGCGGGCCGGGAGCGCACGGCGCGGGCGCCCAGCGCGCCGACGGCGGCCGCGCCTCCGGCGCACACCAGGGTGTGCAGGGCGCCGCGGGCGCGGTCGTCGCGCCACAGGGCGCCCTCGACGGCGGCGGCGGCTCGTCCGAAGGCGGCCACGGGGTGCCCTCGGCGCGGATCCCCGAGGATCCGGTCGCCGATCAGGCCCGCCGTGGCGCCGTACGCGAAGACGCGGTCGGCACGCATGGTGGCAGGTATGTCCTCACTCAGGGTCCGCGCCCTGGTTCGACGTGTCCGGCGGCGAGAGTTCCTGGCTCCCGGGGCGTCGGACGCGCCGCGTGGGTTCCCCGGTGTCAGTGGGGGGTCCGCGCCGGATTAGCACCCGACATACTCTACAAGGCGC
>NZ_JBHWBP010000592.1:0-2664 GCF_042735575.1 Streptomyces sp. NPDC059564
CCCCACGTACACCTTCCAGCGCGAGCACTACTGGCTCAGCGTCCCCGCGGCCGCCGACGTCACCGCGATCGGTGTCGCCGACACCGAACACCCCCTGCTGGGCGCCACCGTCGTGCTCCCCGACGGGGCCATCGTGCTGACGGGCCGGCTGGCGCTCGCCACCCACCCCTGGATCGCGGACCACGCGGTGTCCGGAGTCGTCCTCGTCCCCGGCACCGCCTTCGTGGAGCTGGCGCTGCGGGCCGGGCAGGAAGCCGGCTGCCCGCAGATCGAAGAGCTGACCCTGGAGGCCCCGCTCGTCCTGCCCGAGCACGGCGGCGTCCAGCTCCGCCTCACGGTCGGGGCACGGGACGCGTCCGGACGCTGCGCGATGGAGCTGTACTCCCGACCGGAGGACGCTTCCGGGGCACAGGACTGGACACGTCACGCGGGCGGCACGCTGTCCGCCGAGCCGCCGAAGCCCGCCTCGTCCGAACTCACCGTATGGCCGCCGCGAGGCGCCGTACGGGTCGCCACCGACGACCTGTACGACGTCCTCGACGAGCTCGGCTTCGGCTACGGCCCGGTCTTCCGAGGCCTCAAGGAGGCCTGGCGCCACGGCGACTCCCTGTACGCCGCCGCCGCCCTCCCCGAGGAGTCGGCCGCGGAGGCGGGCGCGTACGGACTGCACCCGGCGCTGCTCGACGCCGGGCTCCACGCCTCGTGGCTCGGCCTGCTGTCCGGGTCCGAGACCGGCCAGGGTCTGCTGCCGTTCTCCTGGAGCGAGGTGCACCTGCGGGCCGCCGGCGCCCCCGCGGTACGGATCAAGCTGACCCCGGCCGGGACGGACGCGGTGTCGGTCCTCGTCGCCGACGGAGCGGGCCGGCCGCTCGCGACGATCGGCGCGCTCGTCCTGCGCCCGGTCTCCGCCGACCAGCTACGACGGGCGGCGAAGCCCCGCAACGACTCCCTCTTCCGCCTCGACTGGACCCCGGCCGCCGCACTGCCGACGGACGGACCCGTGCCCGAGTACGTCGTCGCGACGCCGGGCCGCCCGGCCGCCGAAGGCAGCGAGCGGGCGGACGACACGGCCGCCGAGGTCCGGGCCACGACCCACCGGACCCTCCGGCTGATCCAGCGGTGGCTCGCCGAAGACCGGCCCGACGCGGCGCCGCTCGTCCTGGTCACCCACCACGCCGTCGCGCCGGACGCCGCTGAACGCGAGGCGCTCGATCCGGCGCAGGCCGCCGTCTGGGGCATGGTCCGCTCGGCACAGTCGGAGAACCCGGGACGCTTCGTCCTCCTCGACCTGGATCCGGACCTGGATCCGGACAGCGACCTCGGCCGCGAGGCCGTACGCGCCGCCGTCGGCACGGGCGAACCGCAGCTCGCGGTGCGGGGCGGCGCGGTCCTGCTGCCCCGCCTGAGGCGGACGACGGCCGACGCGCAGGAGGGCGGCCCGGGCCGGACGTTCACGGCCGACGGAACCGTCCTCGTCACCGGGGCGACCGGCACGCTGGGCCGTCTCGTCGCCCGGCACCTCGTCACCCGGCACGGCGTGCGGCACCTGGTGCTGACCGGACGCCGGGGTCCCACGGCAGAGGGGGCGGCCGAGTTCGAGGCCGAACTGACCGGACTCGGCGCCCGGGTCGTCACCGCCGCCTGCGACGTGGCCGACCGTGAGGCACTCGCCGGGCTGCTCGCGGCGATCCCCGCGGAGCACCCGCTGACCGGTGTGGTGCACGCGGCGGGCGTGACCGACGACGGGATCGTCTCCGCGCTCACCCCCGAGCGCGTCGACCACGTCCTGCGCCCCAAGGTGGACGCCGCACTGAACCTGCACGAACTCACGCGGGGGATGGACCTGTCCGCGTTCGTGCTCTTCTCCTCGGTGTCCGCCACCCTCGGCGGCGCCGGACAGGCCAACTACGCCGCCGCGAACGCCTTCCTGGACGCCCTCGCCCAGCAGCGCCGCGCGGCCGGGCTGCCCGCCGTGTCCATGGCCTGGGGGCTGTGGGCCGAGGGCAGCGGGATGACCGGCAAGCTGGACTCGGCCGACCTCGCGCGCATCCGCCGCATGGGCCTGGTCGCCATGGACTCGGCCACGGGCCTCGCCCTGTTCGACGCCGCGTGCGCGGCCGACGGCGACGTCCTCTTCCCGGTTCCCCTGGACCACGCGGGGCTGCGCGTCCAGGCCGCCGGCGACAAGGTACCCGTACTCCTGCGCGGTCTCGTCAAGGCCCCGGTCCGCAAGGCCCATGCCCCGAGTGACCACGCGGCCACGGGGTCGGACGACCCTGCCACCGCCCTGGCCCGGAGCCTGTACGGGCTCCCCGAGGCGGAGCAGGAGCGCGTCCTCAGCGACCTGGTGCGCCTCCAGGTCGCCACGGTGCTCGGCCACGCCTCACCGGACCAGGTCGAATCCGAGCGCCAGTTCAAGGACCTCGGCTTCGACTCGCTCACCGCCGTCGAGCTGCGGAACCTGCTGAACGCCGTCACCGGCACCCGGCTGCCCGCGACCCTCGTCTTCGACCACCCGACACCGCTGGCCCTCACCCGCTTCCTGCGGGGCGAGTTGCTCGGCGACGGACCCGGTGGCTCGGAGCTCGCTCCGGTGGCGGTCGTTTCGGCCGATGAGCCGATCGCGATCGTGGGGATGAGCTGCCGGTATCCGGGTGGGGTGCG
>NZ_JBHWBP010000593.1:0-2652 GCF_042735575.1 Streptomyces sp. NPDC059564
ACCATGGGTTATCCGGACCTGACCGGGGCTCCGGATCCTCCCCCGGACTCCGTCCGGGGGGACCCCCTGAGGAGCGCTCTTGCCAGACGAGGTCCAGCCACTCTCCGCCGCGCAGCCCGACCCGCAGGCCGACCCGGCCGCGGCGGCCGCGGCCACGCCCCCGCCGGCCCCGCCGGTCAAGCCCGCTCCGGCGAAGCAGGCGGGGTCCTCCAACCGGGTGCGCGCCCGGCTGGCACGCCTCGGCGTGCAGCGTTCCAACCCGTACAACCCGGTACTGGAACCCCTGCTCCGTATAGTCCGCAGCAACGACCCGAAGATCGAGACGGCGACGCTGCGCCAGATCGAGCAGGCCTACCAGGTCGCCGAGCGCTGGCACCGCGGTCAGAAGCGCAAGAGCGGCGACCCGTACATCACCCACCCGCTCGCGGTGACCACGATCCTCGCCGAGCTCGGGATGGACCCCGCCACCCTCATGGCGGGGCTGCTGCACGACACCGTCGAGGACACCGAGTACGGCCTGGAGCAGCTCCGGCGCGACTTCGGCGACGCCGTGGCCCTCCTCGTCGACGGCGTCACCAAGCTCGACCGGGTCAAGTTCGGTGAGGCCGCGCAGGCCGAGACCGTGCGCAAGATGGTCGTCGCGATGGCCAAGGACCCCCGGGTCCTGGTCATCAAGCTCGCCGACCGCCTGCACAACATGCGCACGATGCGGTACCTGAAGCGGGAGAAGCAGGAGAAGAAGGCCCGCGAGACCCTCGAGATCTACGCGCCGCTGGCCCACCGCCTCGGCATGAACACGATCAAGTGGGAGCTGGAGGACCTCGCCTTCGCGATCCTCTACCCCAAGATGTACGACGAGATCGTGCGGCTGGTCGCCGAAAGAGCGCCCAAGCGCGACGAGTACCTGGCCGTCGTCACCGACGAGGTGCAGACGGACCTCAGAGCCGCCCGCATCAAGGCCACGGTCACCGGCCGGCCGAAGCACTACTACAGCGTCTACCAGAAGATGATCGTCCGCGGCCGTGACTTCGCGGAGATCTACGACCTGGTGGGCATCCGCGTCCTCGTCGACACGGTCCGGGACTGCTACGCGGCCCTCGGCACCGTGCACGCGCGCTGGAACCCGGTCCCCGGCCGGTTCAAGGACTACATCGCGATGCCCAAGTTCAACATGTACCAGTCGCTGCACACGACGGTCATCGGGCCCAGCGGCAAGCCGGTCGAACTCCAGATCCGCACCTTCGACATGCACCGCCGCGCCGAGTACGGCATCGCCGCCCACTGGAAGTACAAGCAGCAGACCGTGGCGGGCACCTCCAAGGTGCGCACCGACGTCCCGCAGGCCGCCAAGGGCAGCGCCGGCCAGGACACCGTCAACGACATGGCCTGGCTGCGCCAGCTCCTGGACTGGCAGAAGGAGACGGAGGACCCGGGCGAGTTCCTCGACTCGCTGCGCTTCGACCTCTCCCGCAACGAGGTCTTCGTCTTCACCCCCAAGGGCGACGTCATCGCGCTGCCCGCGGGCGCGACCTCCGTGGACTTCGCGTACGCGGTCCACACCGAGGTCGGCCACCGCACGATAGGGGCACGGGTCAACGGGCGGCTCGTGCCGCTCGAATCGACCCTCGACAACGGCGACCTGGTCGAGGTGTTCACCTCCAAGGCCGAGGGCGCGGGTCCGTCGCGCGACTGGCTCGGCTTCGTCAAGTCCCCGCGGGCCCGCAACAAGATCCGCGCCTGGTTCTCCAAGGAGCGCCGCGACGAGGCCATCGAGCACGGCAAGGACGCCATCGCGCGGGCCATGCGCAAGCAGAACCTGCCGATCCAGCGCATCCTGACGGGCGACTCCCTCGTCACCCTCGCGCACGAGATGCGCTACCCCGACATCTCCTCCCTGTACGCGGCGATCGGCGAGGGCCACGTGGCCGCGCAGGGCGTCGTGCAGAAGCTGGTGCAGGCCCTCGGCGGCGAGGAAGCGGCCAACGAGGACATCGAGGAGAGCATCCCGCCGGCCCGCGGGCGCAGCAAGCGCCGCGGCAGCGCCGATCCGGGCGTGGTGGTCAAGGGCGTCGACGACGTCTGGGTCAAGCTGGCCCGCTGCTGCACCCCGGTGCCGGGCGACCCCATCATCGGCTTCGTCACGCGCGGCAGTGGCGTATCGGTTCACCGGGCCGACTGCGTCAACGTGGACTCGCTCTCCCAGCAGCCCGAGCGGATGCTGGAGGTCGAGTGGGCGCCCACCCAGTCCTCCGTCTTCCTGGTCGCCATCCAGGTGGAGGCGCTGGACCGGTCCCGGCTGCTGTCGGACGTCACCCGGGTCCTGTCGGACCAGCACGTGAACATCCTCTCGGCGGCCGTGCAGACCTCCCGCGACCGGGTGGCCACCTCCCGGTTCACCTTCGAGATGGGCGACCCGAAGCACCTGGGGCACGTCCTGAAGGCCGTACGGGGCGTCGAGGGCGTCTACGACGTCTACCGCGTGACCTCGGCCCGCAGGCCGTAGGACGGGCGGGACCGGGGGGACCGGCCCGGATACGACATGACGGTGGGCGCCACCCCGCGGGGGGTGCGCCCACCCGCCAGGGCGCGGGCGGCTGCCGGTCGCTTATACACAACAGAAGCTGCCGACCACATAGGTCGTGTAGATCACGG
>NZ_JBHWBP010000594.1:0-2644 GCF_042735575.1 Streptomyces sp. NPDC059564
CAGCAGCACCAGCGCGACCCAGACCAGGGAGAAGCCGACCCAGCGCTCCGGCGGCATGGCCTCGTGGAAGTACAGGACCCCGAGCCCGAACTGGAACACCGGCGCCAGGTACTGCAGCAGCCCCAGCGTGGACAGCGGCACCCGGATCGCGGCCGCCCCGAAACAGACCAGCGGGATCGCCGTGACCAGCCCGGTCGAGGCGAGCAGCGCGGAGTGCCCCAGCCCCTGTGAGGCGAAGGTCGACTGCCCCTCCGCCCCGAGCCACAGCAGGTAGCCGAGGGCGGGCAGGAACAGGACCGCCGTCTCGGCGGTCAGCGACTCCAGACCGCCCATGCCGAGCTTCTTCTTGATCAGCCCGTACGCGGCGAACGAGAAGGCCAGCGTCAGCGAGATCCACGGCGGCCGCCCGTACCCGACGGCCAGCACCAGCACGGCGGCCAGGCTGATGCCGACGGCCGCCCACTGCGCGCGCCGCAGCCGCTCGCCCAGCACCAGCACGCCGAGCGCGATCGTGACCAGCGGGTTGATGAAGTAGCCGAGGCTGGCCTCGACGACCTGTCCGTTGTTGACCGCCCAGATGTACAGGCCCCAGTTGACGCTGATCACGGTCGCCGCGAGCGCGGTCAGGGCGAGCTTGCGCGGCTGGCGCAGCAGCTCCCCCAGCCACTTCCAGCGGCGCAGTGCCAGGAGCGCGACCCCGACCACGGCCAGCGACCACACCATGCGGTGGGCGAGGATCTCGATCGCCCCGGAGGGCTTGAGGAGCGGCCAGAAGAGGGGGACCAGCCCCCACATCCCGTACGCGCCGAATCCGTAGAGCAAACCCGTGCGCTGCTCGTTCTCCGCCTTCACGGGCCCTCCAGTGCGACTTCCGGCCAATCTCACAACCTCACGAAGGTAGCGCCGCGAGGAGCCGCTGTCATGCCCGTTCGGCGAGATGCTCATGACATTCGCGTGGTGGCCGGGGTGGGAGGGGGCGGGTCGCTCAGGCCAGGGCGTCCGTGATGGCCCGGGCCACCGGGGTCGTCGGCCGCCCGATCAGGCGGGCCAGGTCCCCGCTGGTGCCGGCCAGCCGGCCGCGCGAGATCGCCGCGTCCACGTCGACCAGGATCGCCGCGAAGCCCTCGGGCACCCCGGCGCCGGTCAGTGCCGTCAGGTGCGCGTCCGCCGGCAGGGCCGCGTACGCGACCTCGCGCCCGGACTGGCGCGCCACCTCGTCGGCGTACTCGGCCAGGCTCCAGGCCGTGTCGCCGGAGAGCTCGTAGACCCGGTTCAGGTGGCCCTCGCCGGTCAGCACCGCCGCGGCCGCCGCCGCGTAGTCGGCCCGGGCCGCCGAGGCGATCCGGCCCTCGCCGGCGCTGCCGAGGACGGCGCCGTGCTCCAGGACCACGGGCAGCTGGGCGGTGTAGTTCTCGTGGTACCAGCCGTTGCGCAGGAAGGTGTAGGGCAGGCCGGAGTCCAGGACGGCCTGCTCGGTGACCTTGTGCTCGGCGGCCAGCTCGAAGTCCGCCTCGGGCCCGCCGAGGATGCCGGTGTAGGCCAGCTGGGCCACTCCGGCCTCCGCCGCCGCCTTGATCACGGCGGTGTGCTGCGGGACGCGCCGGCCGACCTCGCTGCCGGAGATCAGCAGGACGCGGTCGCCGGCCCGGAAGGCGCCGGCCAGGCTCGCCGGGTCGTCGTAGTCGGCGACCCGTACCTCGATGCCGCGCGCGGCCAGGTCGGCGGCCTTCTCCTGGTTCCGTACGACGACGGCCAGCTGCTCGGCGGGGACCTTCGCCAGCAGTTCCTCGACGACGAGGCGGCCGAGGGATCCGGTGGCTGCGGTGACGACGATGCTCATGACGGCTCACGCTCCTGTGTGGTCTCGTGCGGTGACGACACCAGCCTACGGATAGCGCTAACTATCCGTAAGTACCCACTTCAAAGTAAGGTACTGGTATGGAAGTAAGTGTCAAAGCCCCGATGTGCCCTTCGCGCGGGATCCTGGAACACGTGACCAGCCGCTGGGGCGTCCTGGTGCTCGCCGCCCTATTCGAGCGCTCGTACCGGTTCAGCGAACTGCGCCGCGAGGTCGGCGGGGTCAGCGAGAAGATGCTCGCCCAGACCCTCCAGACCCTGGAGCGCGACGGATTCGTCCTGCGCCACGCGCGCCCGGTGATCCCGCCGCACGTGGACTACTCGCTGACGGACCTCGGCCGCGAAGCCGCCGAACAGGTGTGGGCGCTGGCCCGCTGGACGGAACGGCGCACCGGCGAGGTCGAGCGGGCCCGGGTCGCGTACGACGAAGCCCGGACCCCGTAGCGGGATCCGGGCTTCCGTACGACGGGGCGGTCGGCTAGCCGACGACCGTCCAGGTGTCGTTGCCCGCGAGCAGGCCGGCGAGGTCTCCCTTGCCCTTCTGGTCGATGGCGGTGTCGAGCTGGTCGGCCATGAGGGTGTCGTAGACGGGCCGGGTGGTGTCGCGGAAGACGCCGATGGGGGTGTGGTGGAGGGTGTGCGGGTCGGCGAGGCGGGAGAGCGCGAACGCGGTGGTGGGGGTGGCGGCGTGGGCGTCGTGGACCAGCACCCGCGCCTCGTTGTCGGGGGTCACGGTCACGACTTCGAGGTCTCCGGTGCGGGGGTCGCGGACGACGCCCTTGGCGGC
>NZ_JBHWBP010000595.1:0-2638 GCF_042735575.1 Streptomyces sp. NPDC059564
GGGCCCGCCGGTGAGCCCGACGACGATCCGCTCGCGCGCCTGCCAGGTGGAGCGGATGTCGTGCTCGCCCCGGTACTGCTGGAGGTACTCGTCCACCCGGTCGGCGACCCACAGCAGCGCCAGTTCGCGCAGCGCGGTGAGGTTGCCCGGCCGGAAGTAGTTCGAGAGCGCCGCGTCGACCTTGTCGGGCTTGTAGACGTTGCCGTGGGCCATGCGGCGGCGCAGGGCCTGCGGGGACATGTCGACCAGCTCGATCTGGTCGGCACGGCGGGCGACTTCGTCGGGTACGGTCTCCCGCTGGCGGACACCGGTGATGGTCTCCACGACGTCACCGAGTGATTCGAGGTGCTGGATGTTGACGGTGGACACGACGTCGATCCCCGCCTGCAGCAGCTCCTCGACGTCCTGCCACCGCTTGGCGTTGCGCGAACCCGGCACGTTGGTGTGCGCGAGCTCGTCCACCAGCACCACGGCGGGACGGCGCGCGAGGATCGCGTCGACGTCCATCTCGGTGAAGACGGAGTCCCGGTACTCCAGTTCGCGCCGCGGGATCAGTTCGAGGCCGTGCAGCATCACCTCCGTGCGCGGCCGGCTGTGGTGCTCCACGAAGCCGACGACGCAGTCGGTGCCCCGCTCGACCCGGCGGTGTGCCTCGGAAAGCATCGCGTACGTCTTGCCGACGCCCGGTGCCGCACCGAGGTAGATGCGGAGCTTGCCGCGTCCCATGTGTCCGACTCTTCCTCTGTGCCGACGATCGGGCGGGGTGGATGGGTATATGTGGGTCAGGGTTCGAAGCGGTAGCCCATGCCCGGTTCGGTGATCAGGTACCGCGGGTGGGAGGGGTCCGCTTCCAGTTTGCGGCGCAGTTGGGCCATGTAGACCCGCAGGTAGTTGGTGTTCTCGCTGTACGTGGGCCCCCACACCTCCAGCAGCAGCCGCCCCTGGGTGATCAGCCGGCCGGGGTGGGTGAGGAGGATCTCCAGCAGGTGCCACTCGGTCGGGGTCAGGCGCACCGTGCGCTCGCCCCGCCGTACCTTCTTCGCCACCAGGTCCACGGTGAACTCGTCGGTCGTGACGACGGCGATCTCGTCGGCCCGGGACGCCTCGGGCGCCTCCTGCCTGCGGGTGGCCGCGCGCAGGCGGGCCAGCAGCTCGTCCATGCTGAACGGTTTCGTCACGTAGTCGTCCGCGCCCGCGTCGAGAGCCCGGATCTTCTCCTCGGAGGTGTGGCGTGCGGAGAGGACCAGGATGGGGACCCGGCTCCAGCCGCGGACGCCCTTGATGACCTCGATGCCGTCCATGTCGGGCAGACCGAGGTCCAGCACGATGACGTCCGGTTTGCGGGCGGCCGCGAGCCGCAGGGCCGAGCCCCCGTCGGGAGCCTCCTCGACGTCGAACTTGCGCGCCTGGAGGTTGATCTTCAGGGCGCGGACGAGCCGGGGATCGTCCTCCACCACCAGCACCCGGGTCATGGGCGTGCAGCCTTTCCTTCGTTGGGGGCGGTCGTCGTAAGCGGGTGAGGGGGCCGGCGGGACGCTGCGCCCCGCCGGCCCCGACGCGTGCTCCGCGCACCATCAGCTCTTGGACGGAGTGGAGAGCGCCTTCAGGGCCGTGTTGAGTTCGAGGACGTTGACGCGGGGTTCGCCCATGAAGCCGAGCGTGCGGCCCTGCGTGTGGTCGGCGACGAGCTTCTGGACCTGCTTGACGTCGAGCTTGTTCTGCTCGGCGACCCGGTGGATCTGGAGCTCGGCGTACTCGGGGGAGATGGCCGGGTCGAGGCCGGAGCCGGAGGAGGTGACGGCGTCGGCGGGTACGTCCTCGGGCTTGACCTTGTAGGAGGCGGTGGAGTTGTCGGTGATGACGGCGTCCTTGGCGGCGAGGACCTGGGCACAGAGGCTGCCCTCCTCGGCGTCCTTCGTGCAGACGCCGTCGACCGCGCCGCTGTCGGCGGCCTTGTTGGTGGCGCCGGAGAGCAGCAGTCCGTACTGGGTGTTGACGCTGTTGGCACCGAGGCCGTTGGAGGGGCGGGGCTGGAACCACTTGAGGTCCGGCTTCGCCGTCTCCTCGGCGTCGTTCGGATCCTGCTTGGGCAGGTTGTAGGTCTGGCCGATGAGGGAGGAGCCGACGACCCGGCCGGTCTTGTCCTTGATCTCGGAGCCGTTGGCCTGGTCGCTGAACAGCGCCTGGGCGATCCCGGTGACGGCCAGCGGGTAGAGCACGCCGCACAGGACGGTCAGCACCAGCAGGGCTCGGAGGCCGGCCCCGATGAGGCGGGCGGTGTTGCCTACGGAGTTGTTCATCGCAGATCAGCCGATTCCGGGGATGAGGGAGATGAGGAGGTCGATGAGTTTGATGCCGATGAACGGGGCGATGAGGCCGCCGAGTCCGTAGAGGCCGAGGTTGCGGCGGAGCATCTTGTCGGCGCTGGAGGGCCGGTACCGGACGCCCTTGAGGGCGAGCGGGACGAGCGCGATGATGATCAGCGCGTTGAAGATGACCGCGGAGAGGATCGCGGATTCGGGGGAGGCCAGGCCCATGATGTTGAGCTTGTCGAGGCCCGGGTAGACCACGGCGAACATGGCCGGGATGATCGCGAAGTACTTCGCGACGTCGTTGGCGATCGAGAAGGTGGTCAGGG
>NZ_JBHWBP010000596.1:0-2638 GCF_042735575.1 Streptomyces sp. NPDC059564
CCACTCTTCGGGATCTCCCCGGCCACCGTCTGCCGGGTGATCCAGCGTCTGCGACCGCTGCTGGCGCTGGAGCCGGCCCCGCGGCCGGTCGCCGACGTGGACCGGCTGTGGATCGTGGACGGAACCTTGATCCCGGTCCGGGACCGCACGGTCGGTGCCTCGTCGAGGAACTACCGGTTCTCGGCGAACGTACAGGTCATCATCGACGCGGACAGCCGACTGGTCGTCGCGAGCGCACGCCCGGCGCCGGGCAACAAAGCCGACGCCCACGTCTGGCGGGAGTCGGACCTGCCGGCAACGGCAGCCGGGACGACAGTGATCGCGGACGGCGCCTACCTCGGAACCGGGCTGATCGTCCCGCACCGCAGAAGGGCCGGACGCCCCCTTCTGCGCGGGCAGGAGGAGGACAACGCGGAACACCGCCGGGTGCGGGCCCGCGTCGAGCACACCTTCGCCCGGATGAAGAACTGGAAGATCCTCCGCGACTGCCGCCAAAAAGGCGACGGCCTCCACCACGCCGTGCAGGCCGTCGCCACCATGCACAACCTCGCCATGACAGGGTGAAACAGCAGGTCAGGCACCACTCAGGCCTGCCCGAAACGGGCCTTCTGCAACACCCTTTAGCCGTGGCGACGTCTCCCTGACGCTCGGACTCCTCCGCCAATGCGAACCTCTCCGCTGCGGCGGCCCGGATCCTCAGCGTGGCCCCTCCGAACTCAAGGCTCTCGATGCGGCTGCCGAGCAGAGCGAGGAGAAGCAAGACGCCCCCGAATACGATCAGCGCCGCCGAGCCGGGCCCGTTCTGGGTCGCGAAGACCGCAAGTGCCCCTATGCCGAATGACCCCGCACCCAGGAGAGCCTTGAGCGTACGCAAGGCGGGCATGAACCAGATGGTTGTGGCGCTCGTCTTCACCTACCGCTCCGCTTCTGTTCGGATGAACGCGAAGCTACCGGCAAACGGGCATGGACCCGGTCAATTGAGGCTTCGTGTTGATGTCGTCCAGGGGCACAGCACCAGCCTCTCAGCAGGTTGAGAAGCAGGTTTTCAGAAAGTGGGTGGCCTGCCCGCCCGGGTGAGGCGGGCTGCCGTCTTCCAGCTCATGGGCCGTCGAGGGCCCTCACCCCCGGCGAGGCCTTCACGGAACCCGGCCAAGGTGACCCTCAGTGCTTCGGGGTCGCGTGTGCGCCAGAGGGTGATGAGAGTCCAGGTAGCGAGGTTGACGGGGATGAGGGGGCGGGGGAGGTTGCGGCGGGCAACCCAGACGCGGTTGCGGGCGTTGAGCCGGTAGAAGGTGTCGTGCCGGGCCGGGTCGGTGGCCGGGTGGTGAACGATGATGTCGGGTACGTATCGGCCGTGGCAGCCGAGGTCCCAGAGTCTCCAGGCGAGTTCCACTCCTTCGTGGAAGAGGAAAAAGTGGCCTGGCCAGCCGCCGGCCCGGTCGTAGGCGTCGCGCCGGACCATGACGACGCCTTCGGCCATGACCGTGACGATGCCGGGGCGGGCCGGGTCGGAGGTACGGAGACGTGGTACCCAGCGGCGGAGCGTGACGCCGGTGACGGGGTCGCAGATGCGGGGCTGCGCGTACGCGAGCTGCGGGTCGCGGAGGAATTCGGCGACCAGTCGCGCGAGGGTATCGGTGTCGGGAAGCTGGGCGTCGTTGTCGAAGAAGAACAAGTAGTCGCCCTTGACCTGGTCGGCGCCGATGTTCCGGCCTTCAGGGATGCCTACGTTCTCGGGCAGGTCGACGCTGCGGACACCGGCGGGGACCTGTTCGGGGACGCAGCCGTTGCCGATCACGACGACGTCCAGCTCGATGCTCTCTTGAGTCAGGAGGGAGGCCATCGCCCGGGGGAAGTCTTCGGGGCGGTCGTTCATCGTCAGGACGACGACTCCGACCGTAGGACGCGTGGCGCCACCGCTCACAGAACTGCCCTCCGCTTCATGTGGTCCTCAACCCTAATGCCCGGTTCTGGTGCCCGATGACGCGCCGCTGGTGGTGAGCGCGATGACCGAGGCCGCCAACGCGGTGCGCAGGGCGCCTTCCACAGCCGGCGACTTCCCGCGTGGGAGCCGGTCGACGAGGGAGTCGGCCACGACGAGGACGGCCGCAGTCTCGACCGCGCGGTGCCGACCGACCGCGAAGACGGCGGCCGCCTCCATGTCGGCGGTGAGAATGCCAGCGCTCTGGTGGTCCGCGACTTCGACCGCGGTCTCGCGGTACGGGGCGTCGGTGGTCCAGCTTGTTCCGCATGTCACCGGGCCGTCGACGCCCGCGAGGGCTTTGAGTAGGTGCTGGGTAAGGCCGGGCCAGGGATCGATGGAGCGGCCTGGGGGGAGGTAGTGGTGGGAGAGGCCTTCGTCGCGCAGCGCGCGGTCGCACACGACGAGGGTGCCCGGGCGGAGCCCGGGCTGGAGGGCGGCGGCGGTGCCGACCGTGATGATGCGGCGGGTGCCGAGTGCGGCGAGCTGTTCGACGGCGAGTGCGGCGGCCGGGGCGCCGAGTCCGAAGTTCCCGCAGAGCGCGATGTGGCGGCCGTTGTGTTCGGCGAGGTCGAGGCCGCCGCGTACCCAGGGGCGGAGTCGGGTGCGGTAGGTGCTGCGTGCGTGTTCCGCGAGTCGGCTCTGGTAGAGGAGGAT
>NZ_JBHWBP010000597.1:0-2634 GCF_042735575.1 Streptomyces sp. NPDC059564
GCTGACCCTGCACGCCGAGGTAGAAGGCCCGGGTGCGTTCTTCCAGGCCCGGCCTGCGCAGGGCCTCCCCCCACGACTGGATGGCGATCCGCGTGAGGTCGTACTCCGACCGGGCGTCCCGGTCCCGGACCTCACCCACCATCGCCGCGACCACCTGCGCCGGTGACGCGGTGGGGCTCTGCGCCAGCAGTCCGTCGAACAGGCTCCGCACGAGGGTCATGGCCTCGTCCGCGGCGGCGTCGATGAGGTCGTCCTTGCTGCGGAAGTACCGGTAGACGGCGCTGGAGGACATGCCGGTCGCGGCGATCACGTCGTCCATGGACGTGGCGTGGAAACCGTTGCCCGAGAAGCAGGTCCAGGCACTGGTGAGGATGTGGCGGCGCCGCTCTTCCCGGCGCTCGTCCGTCAGGCGAGGCATCCCCCCACACTAAACGAGAACGATGGTTTCCGTTATGGGCGCGCGAGGGGGATCAAAGCGGCGACGGATCGGCCCCTGAGCGAGGAACCGCCGCTCAAGCGTGAATGTCGCAGGCCCTGAGCCCTTGGAGCTGATGAAGAGGTGCTAGCTCATGTGCGATGCGGGACCATGTGCAGCTCACCCGGCCGCGCGCCCGCCGGGTCAACTCGCCGGGCTGGTCAGGACGCAGTTCGGATAGTCGTTGTCCGGATCGCCGACGGCGACCCAGAGCTTCAGGACCTTGCCTTGCCTCAAGGCGGCGTAGGAGTCGGGCCGCCGCTCTACTGATGTGGGGTGAGCGACGTCGAAGCCCACAGGGTGAGCGGCGTCGAACGAAACAGCGACGAAGCTTTGCTTCTTGTTGGAGTCCTGCTCCCAGGTGCCTGTTCCGGACCAGGTCAAACTGTCGTACCAGCCGACGGCGACGCAGACTTTATCGGCGATGAACGTCCCGTCCTGCTTCAGCGCGAGGGTGCCACCCTCGGCATCGGTCCACATGGTCGCAAGTTCGGCCGGCTTCAGAACGACCGGTTCGCCGTCGGGGGGCGGCATGACGGTGAACCTGCCGCAGGCCGTCAGGGCGAGGGCCCCGGCGATCAAGGTCAGCGCAGTACGACAGGAACGCGACACACTCCACCCCTAGCGGGTCGTGCAGGCCGCGTGCGCGACCGGTGGGCTCAAGAACTCATGCCGTACCCTGACACAGAGTTTGAACGCGTTCAAGTCGTAGTTGTCGGCGGCCTCATCGTCCGCGACGAGCTCTGGCTATCGCATGCGTGTTCATCTCCGGTCCGGCGATCTGGGACCGTTCACGTCAGGCCGCCCTAATATGTGCGCATGAGCGCAAGCACGCACGTGGCAGATGCACACCCCTCGCAGGAACAGACGGAACGGCTGGCCGCAGCCGTATCGGTTCTGGCGCTGCTCGCGGACGCCACCCGCCTCGCGCTGCTGGACGAGCTCGGCCGGGGCGAGGCCGACGTCACGACCCTCACCGAAGCGTGCGGCGCCGCCCGTCCCTCCGTCAGCCAGCACCTCGCCAAGCTCCGGCTGGCCGGACTGGTCACCACCCGCAAAGACGGCCGCAGGGTCGTCTACGCCCTGCGGCACGGGCACCTGCGGCGGCTGGTGGACGAGGCCCTGAACGTCGCCGACCACCAGCTCGGCTCCCTCCCGCCCCACGACTGACCGCTCCCCCGGCGGCCGCACACTGGTTCCACAATCAACATGTGCACACGTATGCACATCTTGGATATGCTGGTGTCGTCTCCCCACGCCGCCGACCGGGACGGGCCCGATGCTCCATGTACTGCGGAACCGCACCTACCGCCGCCTGTTCACGGCCCAGGTCGTCGCCCTGGTCGGTACGGGACTGGCGACCGTCGCCCTGAGCCTCCTCGCGTACGACATCGCGGGCGACAACGCCTCCGCGGTCCTCGGCACCGCATTGGCGATCAAGATGATCGCCTACGTCGCCATTGCCCCGGTGGTCGGCGCGATCGCCGACCGGATACCCCGGCGGACCTTGATGGTGGCGATGGACCTCACCCGCGCCGGCGTCGCCATGGCTCTGCCGTTCGTCACCGAGGTGGGGCAGATCTACGTCCTGATCTTCCTGCTGCAGGCGGCGTCGGCGGCCTTCACCCCGACCTTCCAGGCCACGATCCCGGAGGTCCTTCCCGCCGAGCGGGACTACACCCAGGCCCTGTCGATGTCCCGGCTCGCCTACGACCTGGAGAGCCTGTTCAGTCCGGCCCTGGCCGCTGCCCTGCTGACCCTGGTCTCGTACAACTGGCTGTTCATCGGGACCTCCTTCGGCTTCGTCGCCTCCGCGGTCCTCGTCGTCGCCACGGTGCTGCCGAAGCCCGCCCCGATCGAACGCACCGGGGGCGTGTACGCGAAGGCCGCGTTCGGCATCCGGCTGCTCTGGGCGACGCCCCGCCTGCGGGCCCTGCTCGCCCTTGACCTCGCGGTCGCCGCCGCCGGAGCCATCGTCTTCGTCAACACGGTCGTCATGGTCCGGGACCACTTCGAGCGCACCGCCAGCGCCGTGTCCCTCGCCCTCGGCGCGTACGGCGCCGGCTCGATGATCACCGCGCTGCTGCTGCCGCGCCTGTTGCGGCGCTTCACCGACCGAGCCGTCATGCTCCCGGCCGCGTTCGCCCTGCCCGTGATCC
>NZ_JBHWBP010000598.1:0-2625 GCF_042735575.1 Streptomyces sp. NPDC059564
CAGGGGGGACCCTGTGGGAGAGTAGGACGCCGCCGAACAATCATTGTGGGAAAGCCCCGCACCAGGTAACTGGTGCGGGGCTTTTCTGCGTTTACCCCCTTTTTTTCGTTGGGGGTTTTTATTGTGCGCCGAAGCGGGCCAGGTAGTGCCAGACGCGTTTCAGGGCCTGGTCGTCGTGGTCGCCGGTGCGGGCCGCCTCGCCCAGGATGCGGGGGGTCAGCACGCCGGCCACCGCGATTTCCGTGCCGAGTTCCACGAACTCCTGGCCGCGGTAGTCCGGGTGGCGGCGGAGTACGTCCACTGTGAGGCGGAAACCCGGGTGCCATTCCGTGGGGCACGGGAGTTTTGAGGCCGCCGTCTCGATATCCGTGTCGCGGTAGCTGGGGTCCAGGACGAGGGCTGAGACGTCCTGGTCCAGTCGGACCGGGTGGTGGACCTGGGCCTCGATGTAGTCGTCCAGGGCGTCCTGGTCGTCGGCTTCGGCCAGGGCGATCAGGGACATGCGGGCGGCGACCCCGAAGGACTCCGGCTCCAGATAGCTGTCCGGGTAGCAGAAGGTCGTGCGGGGGAGGGCCTCCGGCTTGAGGCGGAAGTGGGCGGAGCCGAAACGGGGGGCGGCGCCGGCCGGGCGGTGGCGGAAGTTGAGGGCGCCGTACACCGGGCGGGCCTCCGGCGGGGCGTCGTCGTAGGCGCCGCCGAAGATGCGGCTCTCCCAGAGCCAGCGGGCGCCGCCGGGGTGGGCGGTGAGGCCGCCGTTGCTGGTGCCCGTCACGAACTGGGACCGGTAGATCCCCTCATCCGCCATGGCCGTCAGGGTCGGGCGGCCGTCCAGGAGACGGTCCGGGTGGAAGTTGAGCGTCACGCGGATGTCCGGGGCCAGGGGAGGGCCTGAGGAGAGGGCCGTTACGTGGTCGAGTGCTGTGGTTTGGGAGGTGGTGTGGGATGTGGTGTGGGATGTGGTGTGGGTGGTGTGGGCCTGCATGGGTGCAGTCTGCAGGAAGGGGCTCGTTAGGATCCCGGATTATGGATCAGCACGTGATACGGCCCGTGCGGGCCGAAGAATGGCAGCGCGTCAAGGAACTGCGGCTCGCCGCGCTGCGTGACCCGGCGGCTCCCGTCGCCTTCCTGGAGACCCTGGAGCAGGGGGAGGGGAGGTCCGACGAGTTCTGGCAGGAGCGGACCGAAGGCGGCTCCCGGGGACGGGGAGCGCGGCAGTTCGTCGCCGAGGGGCCCGACGGGGAGTGGGACGGGTCGGTGACCCTGCTCGGGGAGGGGAAGGGGACGGTCGACTTCTTCGGGGAGGCCGTGGCGGAGGAACAGGGGCACCTGGTGGGGGTGTTCGTGCGCGAAGGGGCCCGGGGGAGCGGGCTCGCCGAGAGGTTGTTCGCGGCCGCGCTGGAATGGGGCTGGGGGCTGGAGGAGCCGGCGCTGGAACGCGTACGGCTCTTCGTGCACGAGGACAACGCGCGGGCCGCGGCCTTCTACCGGCGGTACGGGTTCACCCCGAGCGGGCGCGTCCTGCGACTGGAGTCCGGGGCCCTGGAACACGAGTACGTGTACGCGCGGCCGTAGTCAGTCGAGGGCGGCCTGCGGCCAGTGGGCGCGGGCCTGTTCGCGGCTGCGGCAGAGGGCCAGGAGGGGGAGCGTCGCGTCCGTCAGGAGCTCGGGGAGCTGGGGGACGGGGGCGACGGCCGCCACGTCCTCGAGGACGAGGGTGAGTGGTGGGTCGAGCCGACCGCCGGATGACCGTACGGCCATGCGGCGGCCGCGCTCGACCACGCTGGAGGCGAGTGCGGTCAGGAGGGGCATCGCACCCGGGTGGGTCCGGGGGTCTTCGAGGGGTTCGCCCACCACGTAGAGGCTGCCCCCTTCGGAGAGGAACGATGCGAGGGTGAGGGCGTCCGTTCGGTTGGGGGCGCAGGCCTCGCGGATGTGGATCGAGGACAGGCAGGACAGGGCACGGGCCGTCAGGTGCTGTGCCTGTTCGCGGCGTTCGGGGTGGGAGATGAGGGCGCTCTCGAGTTCGCCGGCCGCGCCGGGGGCCGCCTGGGGGTGCGTGCGCAGGATGCGGACCGGGTCCTGGGCGGAGTTGCCCTGGGCCCAGCGGTGCAGCTGCTTGAAGGGGCGTTCGTCGAGGGCGGCGGCCTGGAGCCAGCTGCGCAGGAGCGTCTCGGCGGTGTCGGCGACGGCCGCGTCGAGGCGGGCCTGGGGGCGTACGGGGGCCAGCAGGGCCTTTGCGCGGGCGGCGGCGGTGTCGCGGTCGGCGCAGCCGTCGGTGGGGTTCCAGTGCATGCGGGCCGGGGTGTCGCAGAGGTGGGAGGGGTCGTAGAGGAGGACCGGGCCGAGTTTCGCCCGGGCGTCTTTGGTTTCCGACCAGAGGGTGGGGGACGAGGTGACGACGAGGACGGCGCCCTCGGCGGAGGCGATGCTCTGCGCTGCGAGGTGGTGGCGCTCCGCGGGGGTGGCGTACGCCAGGCGGGGGGTGCCGCTGCGCGGGCTGCTCCCCGCCCCGCCCTTCGCCCTTTCCCCGAGGCTTCGCCCCGGACCCCTTTCGGGGGCTCCGCCCCCGGACCCCCGCGCCTCAAACGCCGGCGAGGCTGGAGGTGGCGGGGCTGGGAGGGTCTG
>NZ_JBHWBP010000599.1:0-2562 GCF_042735575.1 Streptomyces sp. NPDC059564
GGGGGGGGGCTGTTTTTTTTTTATAACACACCCCCCTACCGGCGCCGCGCCCCCCGGGGGGGGCCCGGGGCGCCGCCGCGCACCTGCGATCGCGATCGGATCAGCCGATACGGGTCAGCTTGCTGCCCAGCCCCGGCGAGACCAGTTCCCGCTGGAGCGCCACGGGCACCTTCACCTGGCTGGCCCCCTCGCCGACGGTCAGCACCCCGACCTGGGTCCCGGCCTTCGCCGTCTCCGGGATCGGGGTTCCGCCGTCGCCGAGCTTGATGGCGACGGTCAGCGAGGACCAGCCGACCGCCTGGACGTCGGCGGTGGCGACGACCGGCGTGCGGCCGCCGAGGCCGTCGTCCACGTAGCCGACGACCTCGCCCTTCTTCACGACGGTAGCGCCCTCGATGGCCTTCTGCGTGGCCACCAGCAGCGTCTTGCTCGCCGCGATGACGCTGTCGATGATCGGCGGCTTGTGCTGGCCGAGGACGGCGCCGACGATCAGCTGGTTGGTGTCGCCGACCTTCTTCTGCGCGGCGAAGAGGAGGTTTCCGCCCGCTTTGGTCGTCGTACCGGTCTTGATGCCGAGCGAGTCGTTGAACGGGACCAGGCGGTTCCAGTTCGGCCAGGTCTTGCCGGACGGGTCGACCCAGCTGGGCATGCGGGTGATGTCGACCAGCGCCGGGATCTCGACGATCTTCAGGCCGAGCTTCACCTGGTCCTCGGCGGTGCTGACCGTGGTCGCGTCCAGGCCCGAGGGGTCGGTGTAGGTGGTGTTCGTCATGCCGAGTTCCTTGGCGGTGTCGTTCATCTTCTTGACGAACGCCTCCTGGGAACCGGAGTCCCAGCGCGCGAGCAGCCGCGCGATGTTGTTGGCCGACGGGATCATGAGGGCGGCGACCGCGTCGTACTCGGAGATCTTGTCGCCCTCCTTGACCGTGTTGAGGGTGGACTCGTTGTCCGACTTGTCCTTCTGGCCCTCGGTCTCGGCGGTCTTGTCGACGTCGATCATCGCGCCCTTCTCACCCTTCTTGAAGGGGTGGTCGCGCAGGATGATGTACGCCGTCATCGACTTCGTGACACTGGCGATCGGCACGGGCTTCTGTTCGCCGGAGCTGCCGATGGTGCCGAGGCCCGCGGCGGCCATGGAGGCCTGCCCCTCGGTGGGCCAGGGCAGATCGGGCTTCCCGCCGGGGAAGGCGTACGTGGACTTCGCGGTCATCGCCAGCTTCGGCGCGGGCAGCGGGCGCACCATCTGCACGACGGCGAGCACGATGGCCAGCAGCAGCACGATCGGCGCGTAGATCTTGAACCGCCGGACCGCGGTGCGGATGGGGCTGGGCGGCGGGGGCGGGTTGTTGGTGAGGTCCGCCAGCATGTCGAGCGGCGGCCTGGGGGGCAGCGGCTGCTGGGTGGTGCGCTCGCTGTTGTGCGGGGTCGCCGGCGCGGGCCTGGGGGTGGATACCGGCGGGGTCGCCGCCGCGGGCTTGGGGGTGGGCTTCGGCTGGGCCTGCGGCCCGTCACCGCGCAGCGGTACGAAGGTGCTGGCCCGCGCGTCGCCCTTCCCGGCGTCGGTCGGCTTCTTGTCGGCGGCCGCCGGGGCGGAACCGGGCTTGACGGCCCGGAAGACCGCGGTGCGCTCGCTGTCGGCCGCCTCGGGCTTCTCCGCCCGGTCGGCCTTGTCCGCGTCCGCGGGCTTGCCCGTACGCGGGTCCTGCGCGGGCTTCTTGTCCGCCGCCGGAGCGGAACCCGGCTTCACGGCCCGGAAGACCGCGGTGCGCTCGCTGTCGGCCGGCTCCGGCTTCTCCGCCTGTTCGGCCTTCTCGGCGTCCGCGGGCTTGCCCGTGCTCGGGCCCTGCGCGGGCTTCTTGTCGGCGGTCGGAGCGGCACCGGGCTTCACGGCCCGGAATACCGCGGTGCGCTCGCTGTCGGCCGGCTCCGGCTTCTCCGCCTGGTCGGCCTTGTCCGCGTCCACGGGCTTGCCCGTACTCGGGCCCTGCGCGGGCTTCTTGTCGGCCGGTGAAGCGGAATCCGGAACGACGACCCCGAAACTGGTCGTCCGGACGTCCCCGGAGGGCTTCTTGGGCGCGTCCGACGCAGGCTTCACCGCACGGAAGACGGCGGTGCGCTCGCTGTCGGCCGAGGCAGGCTTCTCCGCCTTCGGCGCGTCCGCGGGCTTGTCCGTACGGGGGTCCGCCGCAGGCTTCTCGGCAGCCGGCTCGGACTTCTTGTTGCCCTCCGCCGAAGCGGAATCCGGAATGACGACCCCGAACGCGGTCGTGCGGACGTCCTCCGAGGGCTTCTTCGGCGCGTCCGAAGCGGGCTTCACCGCACGGAAGACGGCGGTGCGCTCGCTGTCGGCCGACGCCGGCTTCTCCGCCTTCTCCGCCTTCTCCGCCTTCGCCGCGTCCGCGGGCTTGCCGGTACGGGGGTCCGCCGGAGCGGAATCGGACTCGGGCTTCTCCGCCTTGTCGGCATCCGCGGGCTTGTCCGTACGCGCGTCCGCCGCAGGCTTCTCGGCAGCCGGCTCGGGCTTCTTGCCCTCCGCCGAAGCGGAATCCGGGACGACGACTC
>NZ_JBHWBP010000600.1:0-2560 GCF_042735575.1 Streptomyces sp. NPDC059564
CCACCGCCGTGCCCGGGGTCCAGCCGGCCTCCAGGAGCCGCTCGAACAGGGCCTCGACCAGCAGCGGGTGGGGCCCGAGGGGGGCCGCGATCCGGACCCGCAGGTGGCCGGCCCGGGCCGCGGCGGCGGGCAGGTCCCGCTTGACGTGGGTGCCGCGGCCGAGGAGCAGCGGGACGAGCACCGCCTCCCCGGCGGCCTCGCGCAGGGTGTCGCCGAGGAGGGGCCGGTTCAGCTCGATGTGGCCGAGGCGGACGTCGAGGCGCGGGCGGAGCTCGCGGACCCGTTCGAGGAGGGCGAGGACGGTGTGCGGGGCGCGGGGGTCGCGGCTGCCGTGGGCCACGGCGACGAGGGTGGGCTGCATGGGCGGGCTCCGTGGTGCCGGGCGCGGGGCGGGCGCAGACCGCTGAGCTGGGCGCCGAGCTGGTCGGTGATCCGGGTCAGCAGCTCGGCCGCGCTGCCGAAGGGGGGAAGGGGAAGGCTTTCGGGAGGGTGCACCGGCTCCGTCATGAACCGATCCTGCGTGCCGGAGGTTGCCGTGGCGTTGCGCCGGGGTGACGGGTCATTTCCGCCCGCTCACTCGCTCATTCGTACGGGTGAAAGGCGGGGTGGGCGGAACTGGCGGGCACGGACGGTTCGTCAGTCAGTGCGAACGAAGTGTGGAACGAGGGGGATCGGTCATGGGGAAGCAGGAGCAGGTCACGGGGGCGGAGCAGGTCGTGGCGCCGGAGCGGGACGCGGCGGCGGAGCGTGACACGGCGCCGGAGCGGGTCGCGAGCGCCGAGCGGGTCGCCGAGCCGGGGCGGTCGCGTACGGGGTGGGCGCGTGTGCCGTGGCCGCGTGCGGTGCGGGCGCGGCGGCGGGCCGTGCAGGCCGTGATGGGGCTGTGCGTGCTGGCGCTGCTGCCCTCCGCGTGGACCCACGCGGCGGCCGACGGGCGGCTGCGGACCACGGCGAGGGCGCCCGACGCGGAGGTGGCGGTGGTGTTCGGGGCGGGCCTGCTGAACGGCCGCCCGACCCCGTACCTGGCCGACCGGCTCGACGCGGCGGTGGAGCTGTACCGGGCCGGCAAGGTGAAGGTGGTGCTGGTCACCGGGGACAACGGCCGCACGGAGTACGACGAGCCCAACGCGATGCGCACCTACCTCACCCGGCACGGGGTGCCGGACGACCGGGTGGTCAGCGACTACGCCGGGTTCGACACCTGGGACTCCTGCGTGCGCGCCCGGGAGATCTTCGGGGTGCGCCGGGCGGTGCTGGTGAGCCAGGGGTTCCACATACGCCGGGCGGTGGCCCTGTGCCAGGCCGCGGGCGTGGACGCGTACGGGGTCGGGGTCCAGGACGTGCACGACGCCACCTGGTACTACGGCGGGGTCCGCGAGGTGTTCGCGGCGGGCAAGGCCGCCCTGGACGCGGCGTTCAAGCCGGATCCGGTCTTCCTCGGGCCGAAGGAGGAGGGGGTGTCGCGGGTCCTGGGGGCTCTGGCAGACTGACGCCGCGATCGGCGGTATGCCGATTAGTCATATACCGATGTGTCCGGCAGGGGTGTGGAACCGTGGCTGTTGTGGATCTGAGCGGCAAGGTCGTCGTCATCACCGGTGGGGCCCGCGGCCTCGGCGCGGCGGCCGCGCGGACCGTCGTCGACGGCGGCGGCCGGGTGCTGATCACCGACGTGCTGGAGGCGGAGGGTGCCGAGACGGCCGCGGAGCTCGGTGACGCGGCCCGCTTCCTGCGGCACGACGTGACCAGCGAGGCCGACTGGCGGGCGGCCCTGGAGTACGCGGTCGCCGAGTTCGGCCGGATCGACGGGCTCGTCAACAACGCCGGGATATCCACCGGCCAGTTCCTGGAGCACGAGAGCGTCGAGCACTTCCGCCGGGTCGTCGAGATCAACCTGGTCGGCGTGTTCATCGGCATCAAGGCGGCGATCCCGCTGCTCCGGGCGAACGGCGGCGGCTCCATCGTCAACATCTCCTCCGCCGCCGGGCTCACCGGACTCGCCCTCACCGCCGGGTACGGCGCCTCCAAGTGGGGCGTGCGCGGACTGTCGAAGATCGGCGCGGTCGAGCTGGCCGAGGCGAGGATCCGGGTGAACTCGGTGCACCCGGGCATGACGCTGACCCCGATGACGGCCCCGGTCGGCATCCAGGCCGGCGAGGGCAACTACCCCGGCGCCCCGCTGGGCCGGGTCGGCGTCCCGGAGGAGATAGCCGCCGCCGTCGCCTTCCTGCTCTCGGACGCCGCCGGCTACATGACCGGCGCCGAACTGGCGGTCGACGGCGGCTGGACGGCGGGCCTGACCGTGAAGTACCTCACCGGGCAGTAGCCCCGCCCGCCGGGCCGGGTGCCTGCCCGGGCAGTCCGTGGCTCCGGTGGGGGCGCCGGGCCCGGGCCGGCGGTCCGGGCCCGGCCGGGGCCGCTCCCCGCCGCGAGCGCGGGGCCGTGCGCCCGAGGCTCCCGCCCCGAGCGCGGCCTCACCGGGGCCCCGGGGCCGCGCTGAGGGTGTGCATTCCGGGGCGGAACGCGGGGCGGCGGTCCGCGGAACAGCCGTGGCCGACGCTGG
>NZ_JBHWBP010000601.1:0-2543 GCF_042735575.1 Streptomyces sp. NPDC059564
ACCACCTTGAGGCCGGCATCGGCGATGCCGGTGGTGTCCACCCGGCGGAGCAGGGAACCCGTGTACGAGTCGAAGACGCTCGACGGGAACTGCAGGTCGCCGATCTCGCCGGGGAACGCGCGACGGTACTCCTGGCGCGCGTAGACCCGGTCCAGCTTGCGCTGCTGGGCCTGCGAGAGGTCCGCTCCCCGCTCGTCGAGGAACATGATGTCGACCGAGTCCGGTACCCCGGGCGAGGTCCTGATCATGATTCCGCCCGCGGCTCCGCGAGCGGTCTGCTGGCGGGCCACGGGCAGCGGTACGTTCTCCAGGTCCCGGACGTCGATGGCGCTGGCCTGCAGGGCCGAGATGACGGCCCGCTTGAGGGCTCTCGCGCCTCGGGAGTGGTCACGGGCCGTGGTGACGATCGCCCCCTTCTTCAGGGTCGTCGCGTAGGCGCCCGCGAGTTTGACCACCAGCTCGGGGGTGATCTCCACGTTCAGGATCCCGGAGACGCCGCGGGCACCGAAGAGGTGGGCCTGGCCGCGCGACTCCCAGATCACCGAGGTGTTGACGAAGGCACCGGCCTCGATGGTCTTGAAGGGGTAGACGCGCACGTTGCCCTGGACGATGGACTCCTCGCCCACCAGGCACTCGTCGCCGATGACGGCCCCGTCCTCGATCCGGGCGGCCCGCATGATGTCGGTGTTCTTCCCGATCACGCAGCCGCGCAGATTGCTGTGGGGCCCGATGTAGACGTTGTCGTGGACGACGGCCTTGTGGAGGAAGGCACCGCTCTTCACGACGACGTTCGACCCGATGACGGTGTGCTCGCGGATCTCCACGCCGGCCTCGACCTTGGCGTAGTCCCCGATGTACAGCGGCCCGCGCAGCACGGCGTCCGGGCTCACCTCGGCCCCTTCGGCGATCCACACGCCGGGAGAGATCTCGAAGCCGTCCATGTCGACCTGGACCTTGCCCTCGAGCACGTCGGCCTGCGCCTTGACGTAGCTCTCGTGGGTGCCGACGTCCTCCCAGTAGCCCTCGGCCACGTAGCCGTAGATCGGCCGGCCTTCCTTCATCAGCTGCGGGAAGACGTCTCCGGACCAGTCGACGGAGACGTCCGCGTCGACGTAGTCGAAGATCTCCGGCTCCATCACGTAGATGCCGGTGTTGATGGTGTCCGAGAACACCTGCCCCCAGGTCGGCTTCTCGAGGAAGCGCTCGACCTTCCCTTCCTCGTCCACGATGGTGATGCCGAATTCCAGCGGATTGGGCACCCGGGTCAGGCACACCGTGACCAGTGCGCCCTTCTCCTTGTGGAAGCTGATGAGATCAGTGAGGTCGAAGTCCGTCAGCGCGTCGCCGGAGATGACGAGGAAGGTGTCGTCCTTCAGGGCCTCCTCGGCGTTCTTCACGCTGCCGGCGGTGCCGAGTGGCTTCTCCTCGTTGGCATAGGTGAGCTCCATACCGAGCTCCTCGCCGTCACCGAAGTAGTTCTTGACGAGCGACGCCAGGAACTGCACGGTCACGACGGTCTCATTGAGCCCATGCCGCTTCAACAGCCTGAGCACGTGCTCCATGATCGGCCGGTTGGCCACAGGCAGGAGCGGCTTGGGCATGCTTGAGGTCATGGGGCGAAGCCGCGTACCTTCGCCACCGGCCATCACGACGGCCTTCATGTCGGAAGAGTCCTCCTAGAGAGATGACGGTCTAGCCGACCTCACCCGTCCCGGACGGTGACTCCGCTACTCCTCCGCGTCAGTACCGGCGCCGAGCGAGCTCAATCGGCCGTGGCATCCGCCTTCACGAGACGGCGGACCTGCACCACGTATAGGATTCCTGCCCACCAATAGAGCGTTGTACCCCATCCCGCGAACGCCCATCCGAAAACGGACGCCATCCAGGCCAGCCAACCGCTGCCATCACTCAGCAACAGCAGGGGGAAGGCGTACATCAGGTTGAAGGTCGCGGCCTTGCCGAGGAAGTTGACCTGGGGCGGCGGATAGCCGTGCCGGCGCAGGATCCACACCATGACCAGCAGCATTGCCTCACGGGCGAGCAGCAGCCCGGTGATCCACAGGGGCAGGATCCCGCGCCAGGTCAGGCCGAACAGCGTGGTCAGGACGTAGAGCCGGTCCGCTGCGGGGTCCAGCAGGCGCCCCAGATTGCTGATCTGATTCCAGCGCCGCGCGAGTTTCCCGTCGAGGTAGTCACTGATCCCGCTGAACATGAGGACGGCCAGCGCCCACCCGTCGTACCCCTCCAGAATCAGCCAGAGGAACAGGGGCACGCCGACGAGACGAGCCATGCTCAGGATGTTCGGAATGGTGAAAATTCGGTCAGTCTGAACCCGAGTCTCCTGGACCTCCACCCGGGGGCCTCCACTGTGACGCTAGAAATGGTCGAATCGCTGCCCCCTGACCCTACAGGAGTCCACGAGCCGCCCGGCCGGCCCGTAAACGCAGGAAAGCCCCGCACCAGTTACCTGGTGCGGGGCTTTCCCACAATGATTGTTCGGCGGCGTCCTACTCTCCCACAGGGTCCCCCCTGCAGTACCATCG
>NZ_JBHWBP010000602.1:0-2496 GCF_042735575.1 Streptomyces sp. NPDC059564
GCGTTCTTCGCGGAGCTGGAGGCGGAGAGCGAGGTCCTGGGCAAGCGGGTGCGCGCCAGGTCTCGACCTCGAAACCCTCGCGGATCCAGTACTCGATGCCGCCGAGCATCTCCTTGACCTGGAAGCCGAGTTCGGCCAGGGCGAGCGCGGAGCGGGTGGCTCCGTTGCAGCCGGGGCCCCAGCAGTAGGTCACCACGGGCAGGTTCTTGTCGAGGAGCCGCTCGGCCTGCCCGGGGATCAGCGCGGTGGGCAGGTGGATCGCGCCGGGTACGTGGGCCTGGTCCCAGGAGGGGGTGGAGCGGGAGTCGATCAGCTGGAAGCCCAGTTCGGCGCCCTGCTCCCGGTGGGCCGCGAGGGCGCCGGCGACATCGGACACGTCCGCGTGGAAGGCCAGGCTCGCGGCGAAGTACGCGGCGGCCGCGGCCGGACTCGCCGGGGGCACCCGGAGCACGGGGTTGACGGGGGCGGGGGCGGTGGTCGGCTCGGTGATCTGCGCGTTCGTCGTCGTCATGGCTGAAAATCTACAAACCGTTGATCGTTCCGGGAAGTGGATTTCCCCGGCCTTCCTCTTGTTCCACCGGGGATTCCCCTGCTAGACCTGCGCCATGAGCGGTTATTCCCCCGACGCCACCGACTGGCGGATCCTCGCCGCCCTCCAGGAGGACGGCCGCGCCAGTTTCACCGAGCTGGCCCGCACCGTCTCCATGTCCGCGAGCGCCGTCACCGAGCGGGTCCGCCGTCTGGAGGAGGCCGGGATCATCACCGGCTACACGGCCGTCGTCGACCAGGAGAAGCTGGGCAAGGCCATCCTGGCGCTGGTCCGGCTGCGCTATCCGCACGGCAACTACAAGCCGTTCCACGATTTCCTGGAGGCCACCCCGGACATCCTGGAGGCCCACCACGTCACCGGCGACGACTGCTTCGTCCTCAAGGTGGCCGCCCGCTCGATGGCGCACCTGGAGGAGGTCACCGGCCGGATCTCCGGGCTCGGCTCGGTGACCACCAGCATCGTCTACTCCTCGCCGCTGGCCCGGCGTCCGATCAGTCCGTGACCCCGGCGGTGCGGTGGCGCACGACCGAGCCGCCGCGCTGCTTGACGATCTCCAGCTGGGCCTGGACCCGCGTGCGCAGGTCGCCGACGTGGCTGACGATGCCGACGCTGCGGTCGCGTTCGCGCAGCGAGTCCAGGACGTCCAGCACCTCGTCCAGCGCCTGGTCGTCGAGGCTGCCGAAGCCCTCGTCGATGAAGAGGGTGTCCAGGCGCATGCCGCCCGCCTCGTCGGTGACCACGTCGGCCAGGCCCAGGGCCAGGGCGAGCGAGGCGAAGAAGGTCTCGCCGCCGGACAGGGTGGCGGTGTCCCGCTCGCTGCCCGTCCAGGCGTCCACCACGTGCAGCCCCAGACCGGAGCGTCCGCGTCCGCTCGCGCGGGCGTCGGAGTGGACGAGGGTGTAGCGGCCGCCGGACATGCGCAGCAGCCGGACCGTCGCCGCCGCGGCGACCTGCTCCAGCCGCGCGGCCAGGACGTACGCCTCCAGCCGCATCTTGCGCTCGTTGTCGGCGGAGGTGCCCGCCGTCAGCCCCGCCAGGCGGGCCACCCGCTCGTACGCCTCGCGCAGCGGGCCCAGGGCGCGCAGCTCCTGGTCGGCCAGCCGGGAGAGCCGGTCCAGCTCGGCGCAGCGCACCCGGGCGGCGTCGACGGCCGATCCGGCGGTGCGCAGCCGGGCGGCGGTGCGTTCCTCCGCGGCCCCGGCGGTGCGGGGGTCGGCCGGGGGCAGGGCGGCGGCCGCGGCGGTGTCCCGCTCGGCGCGGCGGTCGGCGAGCATCGCCTCCTCGGCCTGCCAGGCGTCCGCGCGGCGCTGGAGGGCGGTGCGCTCGTACTCGGGCAGGACGGCGTCGGCCGCGGCCTCGACGGTCTCGAACCCGGCCTTGAAGGCGGCGTCGGCCAGCTGGTCGTCGGCCTCCTTCAGCCGCGCGGCGGTGACCTCGGCCCGGCGCAGCGACGCGGCGGCCGCGGTGACCATCCGGATCCGGTCCTCCAGGGTGCGGGCGCGGGCGGCGACGCTGGGCGAGTCGCCCCGTACGAGGACCAGTTCGGCTTCGAGGGAAGCCTGCTCCCGGTCCAGGGCCTCGCGCCGGGAGGCCCTGGCGGCGGCCCGGCGTTCGGCGTCGAGCCGGTCGGAGCTGCGCGCGTCGTGCTCCCGTTCGGCGCGGGCGAGCCGCTCGCGGGCGCCGTGCAGCCCGGCGGCGTCCGCGTGGGCGGCGGCGTGGCGGGCGCTCAGGTCGGCGGTGAGGCCGAGGAGTTCGGCGGTGGTGGCCTCCCCGGCGGCGGACGCGGCCTCGGACTCGGCTTCGCGGACGGCGGCGAGCCGGCGCTCGACGGCGGCCCTGCGCTCCTCGGCCTCCTCGAAGCGGGCGTGGGCGGCGTCCTCGGCGGCCCGGTCGACGTGTCCGGCGCCGGGGCGGGCGGGCGCGGGGTGCTCGGCGGATCCGCACAC
>NZ_JBHWBP010000603.1:0-2493 GCF_042735575.1 Streptomyces sp. NPDC059564
GGGCCTCGGCGTCAGTTCGCGGCGAGGAGCGCGTTCATCCGGGTGATCTCGGCGCTCTGGGAGCCGATGATCGCGGCGGCCATGTCCTTGGCGGGCTGGTAGGCGCCGTCGGTCTGTTCGGTCCGGGCCATGGCCACGGCGCCTTCGTGGTGCTTGACCATCAGGGTGAGGAAGGCCTTGTCGAACTCCTTGCCGGAGGACTTGGTCAGGTCGTCCATCTCCCCGCCCGTCATCATCCCGGACATGGCGTGCCCGCCGTGTCCGCCGTCGGCGGCGGGGACCTGCTCGCCCCAGGAACCCAGCCAGCCGGAGAGGGTCTTGATCTCCGGGTCCTGGGCCTTCTTGATCTCCTCGGCGAGAGCCTTGACCTCGGCCGATGCGGAGCGGGTCGCGGCGAGGCCGGCCATCTCCACCGCCTGGCGGTGGTGCGGGACCATCCCCTGGGCGAAGGCCGTGTCGGCGGCGTTGTTCCCGCCCGGGCGGGCGGTCGCGGTCGCGCTGCCGGAGGCGGTGGGGGCGGCGTGGCCGCCGTCGTGCTTCGGGGTGCTGCCGGAGTCGCCGCCGCAGGCTGCGAGGACGAGGGCGGCGGTCGCGGTCGCGGCGACGGCGGCGGTACGGCGGATCAGGGAACGCTGGGTGGTCATGGTGGTGCTTCTCCTGTGCTGGGGTTCCAAGGGACGGGCTCGTCGGCGTGCACGCCGGAGCCGTCTCATATGCGCAGGAGCTGCAGTTCGCTGAGGGAGGGAGGGGCGCGCCCGAAGGCCGCCGAGCCGGGCACGGCATCGTGCGCGGCGGCGGTCGCGGCGGCCGGGGTGCCGGGTGCGGCCGCCGGAGCGGGCAGGACGGGGGCGCCGGTGGTGCCGGGCGCGGCGCAGGTGGGGTCGGCGTGGTGGCCGTGTCCGCCGCCGCCGTCACCGTCGTCGGCGCAGGCGCACGGGGTGGCCGCCGTGTGGGGCGCGGCCGGGGCGGACGCCGTCTGGACGGAGTGCCCGGCGTGCGCGGCTGCCGACAGGGCGGGGCCGGGGCCCAGGCCGTGCATGGCCACGACCCCGGTGAGCAGGGCGAACAGCAGGAGCAGGCGCGCGGGCAGCCCGCGGGGGCCCTCCGCTCGTCCCACCTGTCCCGCCCGTGTCCTCATGCCCGCATCGTAGGTGACCGTACGGGGATACTCCA
This sequence comes from Streptomyces sp. NPDC059564, assembly GCF_042735575.1. Taxonomy (NCBI): domain Bacteria; kingdom Bacillati; phylum Actinomycetota; class Actinomycetes; order Kitasatosporales; family Streptomycetaceae; genus Streptomyces; species Streptomyces sp. NPDC059564. Next base: position 1,174 of record NZ_JBHWBP010000603.1, read on the forward strand.
AAGGGGTAGGGGGTATGTGGCCGGGGTTACGGGGTGGCGCGGACGAGGACCAGGGAGCCCTCGTAGGCGGGGAGCCGGCGCAGGTGCCCGTGGCGTTCGTCCCAGGCGCCGGAGTCCAGGTCGCGGCGCAGGGACTCGGTGAACCGCCGCCGGACCCCGTCGTCCACGAAGCTCCACGCCGAGCAGGCCTGGCGGGCCGCCGGGTCGAGGAGCATCTCGGGGCGGCCGTAGTACGCCTCGTTGAAGCCGTCGGTGCAGTCCAGCGGGATGGGTACGGACTCGATGGTTCCGGTGCCGCCGAGGGCGGCGGCCATGTCCTCGATCGGCGGGTAGCGCCGGGCTTCCGTGTCCAGGACCTCGGGCGCGTACTCGTACAGCCAGAAGTCGCGCACCAGCTTCGGATCGCAGGTCAGGATGACGACCGGGCCGCGCGTCACGCGGCGCGTCTCGCGCAGTCCCGCCTTGACGTCGCTCCACTGGTGCACGCTGAAGAGGGTCATCGCGCCGTCGAACTCGCCGTCCGCGAAGGGGAGTTCCTCGGCGACCGCGTCAACCGCCCGGGGCAGTCCGGCCGGGCGCCGGTCCCGCATCGCCCGGGACGGCTCGACGGGGGTGACCGTACGGGCCGCCCCCTCGTACGACCCGGAACCCGCGCCCACGTTGATGACGGTACGGGCACCGCCGAGGGCCTCGGCGATGAACCGGGCGATACGGGGGTCCGGGCGGCGGTGGCCGGAGTAACCGGAGCCGATGCGGCCGTAGTCGGCGTCCCCGGCGCTGCCGTCCGCTCTGCGCCCGCTCATGGACTCGCTCATGGGTCTACCTCGCATGGTGAAGGAGTCGGAGGAGCGGCACGGCGCGGCCCGCCCTGCCCGTTCCCCACCATCGTGCATCTGCCATGTGGAATTCGGCAACGCCCTGGCAACTGCTTGGCCGATTGGCCGAAGAGGGTTGCATCTGTTTGTCTATTGTGTCGGTCAGCCCGGACCGGAGGAGCCCTTCCGGCCGACCGGACGCCCCTCGTGGAGCTCCAGCGGCCCCGTGCCCGAGGCGAGGGCCTTCAGGCAGGCCTTGATCTGCCGGCGCAGCTGCGGTTTGACCAGACCGCGCAGTTCCCCGCGTTGCGCGGTGCGCCAGTCCAGCAGTTCGGTGGGCCGCAGGCGGATCCGGGCGAGGACGTCGGGGCCGAGGACCCCGCCGTCGTAGAGGAAGCGGATCCGCGCCGGGAAGCCGGGCCGGTGGGCCCAGTTGACGGCGAGGAGGCGGCCGGGGGCCAGCTCCAGGCCGATCTCCTCACGGACCTCGCGCGCGGCCGCGGCC
>NZ_JBHWBP010000604.1:0-2466 GCF_042735575.1 Streptomyces sp. NPDC059564
ACACCCCCCTGGTAGATTTTGGGGACTGCGGGGGGGGGCGCCCCCCCATGGCGGTCCCCCCCCCCCGCCTCGCCGTGTGGGGTGTGTCCCTGCGAAGGGACGCTCCTCAGACGGGCGTGCGTGTCCGGGAGCCCGACGTGACGGGAGGGCCGGTGCGGGCGAGGTCGGCGGTGAGGGCGACGAGGCGGTCGATCACTCCGGGGGCAAGGTGGTGACCCATACCGGCGACCTCGACGTGGCGGGCCCCGCGGATCGCCGCCGCGGTGGCACGGCCACCGCTGTGGTGGACCACCCTGTCCGCGTCGCCGTGGACGACCAGCGTCGGTGCGGTGATGCGGCGAAGCTGCTCGGTGCGGTCCCCGGATGCCTGGATGGCGCCCAGCTGGCGTGCGGTCCCGGCGGGGGCCGTGGGGCCGTCGCCACGGTCCCACTTCCCGGCGGCCCAGGCCCGCTCGACGGCCCCGTCGGGCGGGAAGACGTCCGAGCCGATGTGCCGCAGCAGCGCGAGGTGGCGTTCGACGGCCTGCTCGCGGGTACGGGCCGGCCGGCTGATCACGCGCAGCAGCGTCGTCGACAGGGCGGGCTGCCCGACCCGTCGCTGCCCGGTGGTCGAGAAGACCGAGGTGAGGGTTGCGACCCGGTCCGGATCCAGGGCCGCGATGGTCTGCGCGATCATCCCGCCCATCGACATTCCGACCAGGTGGGCCCGCTCGATCGCGAGGTGGTCGAGCAGACCACAGGCGTCGGCGGCCATGTCGGCGATGTGGTAGGCGTCCGGTCGGGGCCGGCCCAGCAGCAGGTGGAGCCGGTCCGGGGGCGGTGCCTGGATCCGGCTCGACCGGCCGACGTCCCGGTTGTCGAACCGGATGACCCGGAAGCCGTTCGCGGTGAAACCGTCCACCAGGCGCTGCGGCCAGGAGGTCAGGTCTTGCCCCAGTCCGGCGATGAGCAGCAGCGGCGTCCCGTCCTGCGGTCCGTCGATCCGGTAACAGATCCGGGGGCCTGACGGCAGGTCCACGAACCGGTCCTCGGATGCCTCCGACGGGGCGGCCGGGACGGCCGGACCGGAGAAGCGCAGTTCCGGACCGACCACACTGCCGTCGCGCAGCAGCCTGACGTCCGCGGCGTATTCCATGGGGGTCTGCCACGGCGTGCGGGTCCCCTGCCGCGGCAGGCGGTGCAGGGCGCGCTGGATGTAGCCGGCGGCGAAGTCGAGGAACGGGCCGGTCGGCATGGCCGGGTCGGGCCGTCCGGGGCGGCAGACGGTGTCGCCGTGGGCGTCCATGTGGGCCAGCAGTCGGCAGAAGTGCTCGCAGAGCAGGCCGACCTTGAGCGTCCAGGACGAGTTGAGGTAGCCCATCGCATAGGCGAAGTTGGGCACGCCCGACAGCATCATGCCCTTGTAGGAGACGGTGTCGTTCAGGTGCACCGGCTCGCCGTCGACGGTGAGTTCGATCCCGCCGAAGGGCTGGAGGTTCAGGCCGGTGGCCGTGACGACGACGTCGGCCGGCAGCTCCCGTCCGGACTCCAGTCGTACGCCGTGCTCCGTGAACGCGGCGATGTGGTCGGTGACGACGGAGGCCCTGCCCCGGCGGATGGCCTTGAAGAGGTCACCGTCGGGTACGACGCACAGCCGCTGCTCCCACGGGTCGTAGGGCGGGTTGAAGTGCTCGTCGACCGGGTAACCGGCGGGCAGACGGCCGGCGTTGACGCGTCGGATGAGGCGGCGTGCCGCCCTCGGGCGCGCATGGCAGAACCGCCAGACCGTGCGCTGCCGGAGGATGTTCTTCCGTCGGGCCAGCGCGGAACCGCGCTCGTGTCCGAGGACCGACGTGAGGGCGTTCGCAATCTTGTCCCGCTTGGGGAAGGGCAGGATGTAGGTGGGTGTCCGCTGCAGCATCGTCACGTGCCGGGCGGTGGCGGCCATGGCCGGCACGAGCGTCACCGCCGTGGCGCCGCTGCCGATGACGAGCACGCGCTTGCCCGCGTAGTCGAGGTCCTCCGGCCACTTCTGCGGGTGCACGATCGGCCCGCGGAAGCGTTCCTGCCCTTCGAACCGCGGGGTGAAGCCCTCGTCGTAGCGGTAGTAGCCGCCGGCGCAGAACAGCCATGTCGCGGTCAGCTGCCCCGGCTCACCGGTGTCGGTGCGTTCGATGTCGACGATCCACCGGGCGTCGGACGAAGACCAGGCGGCGCGGATGACCTTGTGGTGGTAACGGATGGCCGGGCCGAGGCCGTTCTCGGCGACCGTCTCGCGCAGGTACTCCAGGATCCGCGGAGCGGAGGCGATGGCCTCCTTCTCCTTCCAGGGCTTGAACTCATAGGCGTAGGTGTGCAGGTCGGAGTCCGACCGGACGCCGGGGTAGCGGAACAGGTCCCAGGTGCCACCGCAGGCACCGCGGGCCTCGAGGACCGCGAAGGTCTTCGAGGGCAGTTCCGTCTTGATGTACCGAGCGGCCCCGATCC
>NZ_JBHWBP010000605.1:0-2431 GCF_042735575.1 Streptomyces sp. NPDC059564
GTCTGCCTCCAGGTCAGCAACTCCTTCTCCGCCGGACCGGCCGTCAAGACCGCGCCCGGCATGCCCGTCGAGCTGACCATCGACCTGGTCGACGGCCCCGACGAGCCCTCCGACGTGGCGTCCTTCGGCCTCGGCCGGGGCTGGTGGCTGATCGGCCTGCTGGTGCTGACCGGCCTGCTCGCGGGGCTGCTCTGGGGCTGGATCTCCCGCTGGCGCGTCTCCGTCTGGAGGACCAACTGATGCGTACCGTTCGCACCCTGACGGCCGCCCTGCTGGCGGGGGCCGCCCTCCTCGCCCCCGCGGCCGCCGCCACCGCTGCTCCGAGTCCCACGCCGAGCGCGGGCGCCGGCGGCGCCGGCCCGACCGAAGCGGGGACGGGCTTCCGCACCGCGACCCCGTTCCGGCCCGGCCAGAAGGCCACCGCCTCGGCGTCCAGCGGCGACTACCTGTACTGGGTCCTGCCCGTGGACGCGGGCCAGCGGGTCACCGTACGGGCCGCCGTGACCCTCCCCGAGGCCGCCGCCCGGCACGGCGCCTCCACCTGGCGGCTCGACGTCTACGACGGGCTGCGCCGCCGCCAGGCCTGCACCTACGGGACGCAGAGCGCGTCGGCGGCCAAGGAGGAGGCCACCGTGGAGCTGGCCTGCGTCCTGCGCACCGTCCGCTCCGGGGCCGAGCCGTGGGCCAACGACCCGCTCCCGGGCAGTTACTACGTCCGCCTCACCGTCGTCGGGCTCCCCGAGGAGGACCTGGGCCTGCCCGTGCGGGCGCAGGTCGAGGCCGACGTGAAGGAGACGGGCGGAGCCCAGGCGGTGGACGCCGTCCTGGCCGAGCCCCTGGTCCCCGGCATCGCGGGGGCCTCCGAGGAGCAGCGCGCGGCGCGCGCCCCCGAGGACGGCTGGTCCGGCGGCTGGTGGTCCGACCGCTGGCTGTGGACCGCGGCGGGCGGCGTGCTCGGGGCCCTCGCCGGCATCTACGGGTACTCCCTGACCCGGGGCCGCGGCCGCCCCGGGCGACCGGCGGCCGGGGCCTGACGGGCCCGTAGGGCGACGGGGCCGACGCATCCGCGGATACGGCGGCCCCGCACAATGATCATCCGACCACGGAGCGTGGGCTATGTTGGAACACGAGTGACGTGAGAAGGAGGCCCTCCGGTGTCATCGGGGCAGCAGGCGCGCGCACAGGCGGCCGCGATCACGCCGGGCACCGTCGCGCCGGAGCAGGGGAAACCGCCGGCCGACCGGCTGCTCGCGCTCTTCGACGGCCACCGGCTGTCCCCGGGCCAGCGGCGGATCGCCCAGTACCTGATCGACCACCTCACCGAGGCCGCGTTCCTGTCCATCACCGAGCTCGCCGAACGCGTCGGCGTCAGCCAGCCCTCCGTGACCCGTTTCGCGTCCTCCCTCGGGTTCAGCGGCTATCCCGCGCTGCGTGACGTGCTCCAGCCCATCGCGCTGAGCGCGGTGGCCGGCACCCCCGACAGCCGCGAGCAGATCCGCCACAACGAGCTCCAGGCCGCCGTCGACGCCGAGATCGAGAACCTGGAGAACGTCCGCAGGCTCCTCGCCGACACCAACCGGGTGCTGGAGATCGGCCGGGATCTGGCCCGCTCCGTGCCGCTGACCGTCCTCGGCCTGCGGATCTCGGTCTCCCTCGCCGAGTACTTCGCGTACGCGGCCCGCCGCATCCACCCCGACGTCCGCGTGGTGACCCGGGGCGGCAGCGTGGCCTACGACGCCCTGCTCCAGTCCAGGGCGGCCGGCGGCAGCTGGGTCCTGGCCTTCGCGATGCCCCGGCACGCCAACGAGACCCTCGCCGCCCTGCGCGCGGCCCGCAGCACCGGGCTGCGCGTGGTGCTGATCACCGACCCCACACTGGGCCCGCTGGTGCAGGAGGCGGACGTGGTGCTGACCGCCGGCACCGGATCCCGGCTGGTCTTCGACTCGTACGCGGCCCCCGGCATGCTCTCCGCCGCCCTGCTCCAGGCGATGGCCGACGCCGATCCCGAGCGCACCCAGGCACGGCTCGAACAGTACGAGCAGGTCGCCGACCAGCACGGATTCTTCCTCTAGTCCTTCGTCCGGGACACCCTGCGACCTCCTGCCGGAGGCGGTTTTCGCAGCGGGATATTCAGTGCCCGGCCATGTATGAAATTTTTCATACCCTTGCGTACTCGACGGTATATATGTTTACTGACGGCGGCGCTCCGGATCCACCAGATGCCAGGGAGGACGTCCCCACGTCCTCTTCGAACAGACACCCAGTACGCCGCTCCTCCTCACGGCGGAACCGGGTGACAGGTCAGGGCTTTCGGATCCCCGGAGGGGCGCCCCTGGCGGCCTCGGTCAACCCCAGGACCCAGGCCGCCCCCAGCCCAGTCACGAACAGAGCTTAGACCCCAATAGGAAGTGACGGGAAAGTCCCAGACGGC
>NZ_JBHWBP010000606.1:0-2380 GCF_042735575.1 Streptomyces sp. NPDC059564
GGAGGGGTACGGCGTGGTCGGCGCCCTCGCAGGCCTCCTCCACGAGACGGCTGAACGACGTTTCGAGGGCGGCGTAGCTCGCCCTCAGCGTGCCGGCGAGCGCCTCGGTGACGGCCGCCCGCGCGACGAAGGCGAGCCAGACCCTGGCCTCGGCGCGGTGCTCCTCCCGGAGCAGGGCGACTTCCGTGGCCGCGAAGCCGAGGGCGGTGGCGGCCGACTGGGCCGGGCTCCGCAGGAGGCGGGCCCGTACCCGTCCGCCGATCCGCTCGCCGATGTGCCCCAGGGCGAACACGAGCATCTCTTCCTTGGTGCGGAAGCAGCGCTGAACGGCGCCCATCGACACCTGCGCGCGGGCGGCGACATCGCGAAGGGTGACGCCCTCCAGCCCGTGCTCGTCGGCGAGTTCGCAGACGGCCTCGGCGATGAGGCGGCGCCGGTCCGCGTGATCCACCTGTCTGGGCATGCCCGGTTACTCCCTCGGACGGTCGGACGGTGCTCCGGCCGCTTCCGTCGTCGGGGGAACTTTATCCGATGCGCTCGTATCGGTTCTCCGGCTACAGTTCCGATGCGGTTGCATCGGAACGTGATCGTGATGGTGAACGTGAACGTTGATCGGGAGAGGAGACGCGCCATGCAGGACGCCCTATGGAGGTTGCCGGCCACCGCGCAGGCACGGGCGGTGCGCCACGCGGAGGTGTCGGCCGTCGAACTGGTCGACAGCCACCTGGAGCGCATCGCCGAGGTCAATCCCCGGGCGAACGCGGTGACCCAGCTCCTGGCGGAGCGCGCACGGGAGGCCGCGGCGCGGACGGACCGTCGCCGCGCCGCCGGAGAGGTGCTCGGGCCCCTCGCGGGCGTGCCGTTCACGGTGAAGGAGAGCACCGCCGTCGAGGGAGCGGCGACCACCTTCGGTACGGAGCGCTTCCGGCATCTCGTCGCACCGGCCGACGCGCCGCCAGTGGCACGGCTGCGCGCCGCCGGAGCCATCCCCATCGGGCACAGCAACATCCCCACCCTGATCCTCGCCGGGATGCACACCCGCAGCGAGCTGTACGGCGACACGGTCAACCCCTGGGACCCCGCACGGACCCCGGGCGGCTCCAGCGGCGGCGACGGGGTCGCCGTCGCCACGGGCATGGCGGCGCTCGGGCTCGGCAACGACTCCGGCGGTTCGGTGCGCATCCCCGCCCAGTTCTGCGGGGTGGCCGGGCTGAAGCCGACCAGCGGGCGGTTCCCGGCGGACCACCGCGTCCTCGGCCCGGACGACCCCGGACCTGCCTCGCAGATCCTGGTCACCGACGGCCCGCTGGCGCGGACCGTCGCGGACCTGCGCCTGGCGTACGAGGTACTGGCCGGGACCGATCCGCGGGACCCGCGGGCCGTACCGGTGCCCGCCTACGGAGAACCGCTCGTCGGGCCGGTGAAGGTCGCGGTCGTGGCGGACCCCGGCGGGCACGGCGTCCATCCCGCGATCCGAGCGGCCGTCGAACGCGCGGCCGGGGCGCTGCGGGACGCCGGGTACGACGTACGGGAGGTGCCGGACGTTCCGCGGCTGGACGAGGCCCTCGACGCGTACGGCCGCATCACCGTGACCGAGTTCGCGGCGGCCTGGCCGGTGGTGCGCGGGCTGCTCGGAGAGGGCGGGGACCGCTACATCGCGATGGCCATGGAGCGGACTCCGCCCGCGAGCGCGGACGAGTTCATGAAGCTGATGGGCGCGTGGCTGAACATCCGCCGCTCATGGGCCGAATTCCTCGACGCGTACCCCTTGTTGCTCGGCCCGGTGTTCACCGAGCCGCCGGTCGAACCGGGCCTGGAGTCCCGCGACAGGGCGGGCCGGGACCGGGTCGCTTCGGCCATGCGCCTGTGTACGGTGACCAGCTTCGTCGGGGTGCCCGCGGTGGCCGTGCCGACCGGAGTGGCCGACGGCCTGCCGACCGGGGTGCAGATCGTCGGACGCGCCTTCCGCGAGGACCTGTGCCTGGCGGCGGCCCAGGTGATCGAGAACCGCCTCGGAACCCTCACCCCGATCGACCCACGCACCGGCGCCGGGGCCGGCTGATCCCCGGGTGGCCTGCGGCGCCCTCAGTGCTCGTGTTGACGACGAGGGGGCCCAGGAGCGGCCTCCGGCGCGGAGGTCGGTCGGTACGGTCTCGACGTTGCCGGACGCGTGGGTCTCTGTTCGGCCGCCGAGTGCGGCCAAGGCCCCGGCGCGGCCCTTGGGAAGGGTGTTCTGCGCCGCGCCGGGGCGCCTTGCCGACCGTCTCCGGCCCGGCCCGCGCGCCCGGCGCCAACGCGGGCCGGCCCGGCGGTGGTTCAGGCCTCCGGCCGGGCCAGGCGCCGGAGCAGGGGCAGTGCCTCGTCGAGCGGGACCGCGCTG
>NZ_JBHWBP010000607.1:0-2372 GCF_042735575.1 Streptomyces sp. NPDC059564
CGAGACAGCCTTCACGCCCGAACAGCTCGCCTGCGTGACCGCCCCGCCCGCCACCCAGGTCATCGTCGCGGGCGCCGGCTCCGGCAAGACCACGGTCATGGCCGCCCGCGTCGTCTGGCTCGTCGGCACCGGCACGGTCGCCCCCGAGCAGGTCCTCGGCCTCACCTTCACCAACAAGGCCGCCGGCGAGCTCGCCGAGCGCGTCCGCAAGGCCCTCGCCCGGGCCGGCATCACCGACCCGGACCCCTCCCCGCACGAGGCCGAGACGGCGGGCGGCGAGCCGCGCATCTCCACGTACCACGCCTTCGCCGGGCAGCTCCTGAAGGACCACGGCCTGCGCATCGGCCTGGAACCCAGCGCCCGCCTCCTCGCCGACGCCACCCGCTTCCAGCTCGCCGCGAAGGTGATCCGCGAGGCCCCCGGCCCCTACCCCTCGCTCACCAGATCCGTCCCCGACCTGGTCAGCGACCTCCTCGCGCTCGACGGGGAACTCTCCGAGCACCTCGTCGAACCGGACGCCCTGCGCGCGTACGACACGGAGCTGCTGGACTCCCTCGTCGAGGTCCGGCTCACCAACGAGGACCTGCGCAAGGTCCCCGAGGCCGTACGCGGCCGCCTGGAGCTGCTGGAACTGGTCAGCCGCTACCGCGCGGCCAAACGCGCCCGCGACCTGTTCGACTTCGGTGACCAGATAGCCCTCTCCGCCCGGCTCGCCACCACCCGCCCCGAGGTGGGGACCCTGCTCCGCGAGGAGTTCCGCGTCGTCCTCCTCGACGAGTACCAGGACACCTCCGTCGCCCAGCGGCTGCTGCTGTCCGGACTCTTCGGCGGGGGCACGGGCCACGCCGTGACCGCCGTCGGCGACCCCTGCCAGGCCATCTACGGCTGGCGCGGAGCCTCCGTCGCCAACCTCGACGACTTCCCCGAGCACTTCCCGCACGCCGACGGAAGCCCCGCCACCCGGCTCTCGCTCAGCGAGAACCGGCGCAGCGGCGGCCGCCTGCTCGACCTGGCCAACGGCCTCGCCGCCCCGCTGCGCGCGATGCACGAGGGGGTCGAGGCGCTGCGGCCCGCGCCGGGCGCCGAGCGGGACGGGGTGGTGCGGTGCGCGCTGCTGGAGACGCACGCGCAGGAGCTGGAGTGGCTCGGGGACTCCGTCGCGCACCTGGTGCGGACGGGCAAGGAGCCCGGGGAGATCGCCGTGCTGTGCCGCTCCGCCGCCGACTTCGCGCAGATCCAGGCCGTACTGGTGGCCCGTGACGTTCCGGTGGAGGTCGTCGGCCTCTCGGGGCTGCTCCACCTCCCCGAGGTCGCCGACCTGGTCTCCGTCTGCGAGGTGCTCCAGGACCCCGGGGCCAACGCCGCCCTCGTCCGGCTGCTCATCGGACCGCGCTGGCGGATCGGCGCCCGCGACCTGGCGCTGCTCGGCCGCCGGGCCCGGCAGCTGGTGGCCCGCGCCTCCTCGGACACCGGGCCCGACGGACGGCTCGCGGCGGCGGTCGAGGGCGTGGACCCGGCGGAGATCGTCTCCCTGGCCGACGCCCTGGAGACCTTCCTGGACGGCGCCGGCCAGGCCCCCGACGACCTGCCCTTCTCCGCCGCGGCCCGGGTCCGCTTCGCGCACCTGGCGCAGGAGCTGCGGGACCTGCGGCGTTCCCTCGCCGACCCGCTGATGGACGTACTGCACCGGGTGCTGGCCACCACCGGCCTGGAGGTGGAGCTCTCCGCGTCGCCGCACGCGCTGGCCGCCCGCCGCCGCGAGACCCTGTCGAACTTCCTGGACGTCGCCGCCGGCTTCGCCGCGCTGGACGGCGAGGCGACCCTCCTCGCCTTCCTGGGCTTCCTGCGCACGGCCGCCCAGTACGAGAAGGGCCTCGACCACGCCCTGCCGGGCGGGGAGAACACGGTCAAGGTCCTGACGGCCCACAAGTCCAAGGGCCTGGAGTGGGACGTGGTCGTCGTCCCCGACCTGTGCGCCGGGGCCTTCCCGAAGGAGAAGGCGCCGGAGGCCTGGACCTCGTACGCGAAGGTGCTCCCGTACGGCCTGCGCGGTGACGCCCCCACCCTGCCCGCCGACCCGGCGTGGACCTCGGCCGGCCTGAAGTCCTTCAAGGCCGCCCTCAAGACGCACAAGCAGACCGAGGAACTCCGCCTCGGATACGTCACCTTCACCCGCCCCCGCTCCCTGCTGCTGGCCTCCGGCCACTGGTGGGGCCCGACGCAGAAGCGGCGCCGGGGCCCGTCGGCGTTCCTGGAGGCCCTGCGCGCCCACTGCGAGGCCGGGTTCGGCGAGATCGAAGCCTGGGCGCAGGAGCCGGAGGCCGAGGCGGAGAACCCGTCCCACGCCTCCGCCTCCACCCCGGACCACTCCT
>NZ_JBHWBP010000608.1:0-2354 GCF_042735575.1 Streptomyces sp. NPDC059564
GCCGGGCACGAGGCCGGCCGGGGCGGAACCACTACTGCCGGAGGCGTCAGCCGAGCAGCGCGAGCGCCTTGTTCAGGGTCGCGGACGGACGCATGATCGCCGCGGCCTTGGCCGCGTCGGGCTGGTAGTAGCCGCCGATCTCGGCCGGGGAGCCCTGGACGGCGATGAGCTCGCCGACGATGGTCTCCTCGGACTCCGCCAGGGTCTTGGCGAGCGGCTCGAAGGCCGCGGCGAGCTTCGGGTCGTCGATCTGGCGGGACAGCTCCTGCGCCCAGTAGAGGGCGAGGTAGAAGTGGCTGCCGCGGTTGTCGATGCCGCCCAGCTTGCGGCTCGGCGACTTGTCCTCGTTGAGGAAGGTGCCGGTGGCGCGGTCCAGGGTGTCGGCCAGCACCTGGGCGCGGGCGTTGCCGGTGGTGGTCGCGAGGTGCTCGAAGGAGACGGCCAGCGCGAGGAACTCACCGAGGGAGTCCCAGCGCAGGTAGTTCTCCTTGACCAGCTGCTGGACGTGCTTGGGGGCGGAGCCGCCGGCGCCCGTCTCGAAGAGGCCGCCGCCGTTCATCAGCGGGACGACCGACAGCATCTTGGCGCTGGTGCCCAGCTCCAGGATGGGGAAGAGGTCGGTCAGGTAGTCGCGCAGCACGTTGCCGGTCACCGAGATGGTGTCCTCGCCGCGGCGGATGCGCTCCAGGGAGTACGCGGTGGCCTTGACCGGGGAGAGGATCTCGATGGTCAGGCCGTCGGTGTCGTGGTCGGCCAGGTACGTCTTGACCTTGGCGATCAGCTGCGCGTCGTGCGCGCGGCCCTCGTCCAGCCAGAAGACGGCCGGGACGCCGGTGGCGCGGGCGCGGGTGACGGCGAGCTTGACCCAGTCCTGGATCGGGGCGTCCTTGGTCTGGCAGGCGCGGAAGATGTCACCGGCGGCGACCTCCTGCTCCAGGACCGTGTTGCCCGCGGCGTCGACGAGGCGGACGGTGCCCGCGGTCGCCAGCTCGAAGGTCTTGTCGTGGCTGCCGTACTCCTCGGCCTTCTGGGCCATGAGGCCGACGTTCGGCACCGAGCCCATCGTGGACGGGTCGTACGCGCCGTGCGCGCGGCAGTCGTCGACGACGACCTGGTAGACACCGGCGTAGCTGCTGTCCGGGAGGACGGCGAGGGTGTCGGCCTCGGCGCCGTCCGGGCCCCACATGTGGCCGGAGGTGCGGATCATGGCCGGCATCGAGGCGTCGACGATGACGTCGGACGGCACGTGCAGGTTGGTGATGCCCTTGTCGGAGTCGACCATCGCGAGGGCCGGGCCCTCGGCGATCTCGGCGTCGAAGGAAGCCTTGATCGCGTCACCGTCGGGAAGGGCGCCCAGGCCGTTCAGGATGGTGCCGAGGCCGTCGTTCGGGGACAGGCCGGCGGCGGCGAGGGTCTCGCCGTAGCGCGCGAAGGTCTTCGGGAAGAAGGCGCGGACCACGTGGCCGAAGATGATCGGGTCGGAGACCTTCATCATCGTGGCCTTGAGGTGCACGGAGAACAGGACGTCCTCGGCCTTGGCACGCTCGATCTGGTCGTTCAGGAAGGTGCGCAGGGCGTCGACGTGCAGGACGGACGCGTCCACGACCTCACCGGCCAGGACCGGTACGGAGTCGCGCAGGACGGTGGTGGTGCCGTCGGCGGCGACGTGCTCGATGCGGAGCGTGCCGGCCTCGGCGATCACGGCGGACTTCTCGGTGGAGCGGAAGTCGTTCTCGCCCATGGTGGCGACGTTCGTCTTCGACTCGGGGGTCCAGGCGCCCATGCGGTGCGGGTGGGCCTTGGCGTAGTTCTTGACCGACGCGGGGGCGCGGCGGTCGGAGTTGCCCTCGCGCAGGACCGGGTTGACGGCGCTGCCCTTGACCTTGTCGTAGCGGGCGCGGATCTCGCGCTCCTCGTCGGTCTTCGGGTCGTCCGGGTAGTCCGGAAGGGCGTAGCCCTGGCCCTGGAGCTCGGCGACCGCGGCCTTCAGCTGCGGGATCGAGGCCGAGATGTTGGGCAGCTTGATGATGTTCGCTTCCGGCGTCTTCGCCAGCTCGCCGAGCTCGGCGAGGGCGTCGGCGATCCGCTGGCTCTCCTCGAGGTGCTCGGGGAAGCTGGCGATGATCCGACCGGCCAGGGAGATGTCACGGGTCTCGACATTCACACCGGCCGTCGACGCGTACGCCTGGATGACAGGCAGGAAGGAATACGTCGCGAGGGCCGGGGCCTCGTCAGTGTGCGTGTAGATGATGGTCGAGTCAGTCACCGGATGCTCCGCTCCACAGTCTGCGTCTCTCGTCTGCAACATTGCTCGACATCAAGATATCTCGTGATCGGACCGCTCTGGACAGCCC
>NZ_JBHWBP010000609.1:0-2337 GCF_042735575.1 Streptomyces sp. NPDC059564
GGTGTCCCCCCGTGGGAGCGGGTCGGTCGGATCGGTCACCCCCACCCTCGTCGAGCGCGGGGCCCGCGACGATCTCCCTGGCACCCGTCTTGGGGGTGGTGCTGGTGCCACCCCCTGCCCGCCACTTCGGCCGCCGGCCGCCGGTCAGGCGGGGCGGCGGACCAGGTGCGCGGTGAGGTGGTGCTGAAGGGGCTGTCCCACGGCCGCCATGTCGTGGACCACCGTCAACCGCTCACCGTCGAGGGTGTAGTGACGCCGTGTACCGGTGACCTCCTTGGCGAGCGGGGTCAGCGCCACGTCCTTGGTCCCGATCTCGATCTCCGCGCCGGTCACCTGCCCGACGTACGTCTCCACGATGCCGGTCGGGTGTGCGAGCACCACCTCCAGGGAGGCGTCCGGGGTCACCCGCCACCACCCGGCCTCCCGCCCCGCGGGCCGCACCGGCGCGCCCGACCCGTCGATCAGCCACGCGCGGGCCTCGTAGCGCAGGAAGGGGCGGCCGTCGTGGCTGAAGGTGACCTCCTGCTCGTACCGGAAGTCCTGGTCCAGCGTCGGGTACTCGCCCCGCCCGCGGCCGTGCCACCGCCCGATCAGCCCGAGCACGGGCGCGAGCTGCGGATGCGGCGCGGGGCCTTCGCCGAGGACGTGGGTGTCGGGATACGGATTGTCCTGGACCGACTCGAACATGTTCACCTTGCCTGTCTGTGGTTTCCCCCGCGCCCCGCAGCCTAAGGGCTGCCCCGGCCCGCCGGACGACGCGGCGCCCGCGGCGGAAACCCGATGCCCCCCACCGCGCCCGAGGGCACGGGCGCGGCCTAGCCCACGAACTCCTCGTCGCCGTAGCGGACTTCGGCCCGGTTCCAGTCCACGCCCAGCGCGGCCGTGAACCTGCGGGCCAGGGGGAGGTCGGTGACCGGGGCGATGAGGGTCAGACGGCCGTCCAGGGCGACCGAGCCGCCGCCCAGGCGGTCGCGGGCCTCGGGGTCGGCCAGCAGCGCGTCGCGCAGGCGGGTGGGGCTGACGCCCGGGGCCTCGATCTCCACCGCGTCGGTGTCCGGCGAGGTGCGCGGCAGACAGCGGAACGTCAGGACCGATTCCTGCCGGTACTCCTTGCGGATCACGTCGGCGATCTGGTGCAGACCGGCCGGGCCGACCCGGTCGACGTCGAACTCCCGCGACCGTTCGTACGTGGCCTGCCGCTCCTCGCCCGACCAGAACACGCCGTCCAGGAGGGTCGAGTTTCCGGGCCGGGCGCCCTGCGTGCGGATGATGCCGCGGACCTGGCGGTCGAAGGCCGTCAGGTGCGTCCGGAGCCGGGGGTCGGCCGGATCCGTGATGACCGCCGTGTTGTTCGTGGCGAAGATCTCCGCCGTCGGGCCGCATGCGGAGCCCCCGGGGACCGGCGTGGCCTGGGCGGTTCCCGCGCCCGCCGTACCCAGTGCCAGGACCCCGACCGCTACCAGCACCCGCAACCGCTTCATGCCTCAACTCCCCGCCTGTGGACCGGTGACGCCGCGCCTTCGGCCACGGCGGGGCCCATCCTAGGAGCGGGACGCGCCCCTTTGGGCCGAGAACAACCCGTATGGCCGACAACGTACGGCGGTTCTACCGCGCGAGGCCCTCGATCACCTCGGCGCCGGGCAGCAGGGCGCACAGCTCTCCGGGCAGGATCAGTTTGCCGCGCCGGCTGCCGCTGCCGACGAGGACGTACGGCATCTCCACGACGGCGGAGTCCACCAGCAGCGGCCAGCCGCCCGGCAGGCCCAGCGGGGTGATGCCGCCGTACTCCATGCCGGTCAGCTCCACCGCCGTGTCCATCGGGGCGAACGACACCTTGCGGGCCCCCAGGTGCCGCCGGACGACGCCGTTGACGTCGGCCCGGCCCGCCGAGGGCACCAGACAGGCCGCCAGGGAACTCTCGCCCCCGCGCCGTGCGGCCACCACCACGCAGTTCGCCGACTGGCCCAGCAGCTCACGCCCGTAGTGCTCGACGAAGGCGGCGGTGTCGGCGACCGCCGGGTCCGTGTCCACGTAGACGATCCGCTCCATCGGGATGCCGCCCGCGCGGCCGCGGACCGCCTCGGCGACCGGGGGGACGAGCTCGGCGAGGCAGTCGGGGGCGGGCCGGGCGAGGTCGAAGGAGCCGATGGGAGCGCGCATGCCCGCACCGTAACAGCGCCCGTACGCTCACACCGCGACGGCCTCGATGATCGACGGCAGCGAGGGCGTCGGCAGGATCCGGTGCAACCGGAACCCCGCCCCGGCCAGCAGCGCCTCGAACTCGGAGGCGGTGCGCTCCCGGCCCGTGACCGCCATCAGCATGACGATGTCCAGTTC
>NZ_JBHWBP010000610.1:0-2316 GCF_042735575.1 Streptomyces sp. NPDC059564
GGCCGGGCTGGGCCGAACGCGGATCCGCACGGCAGAACCCCCGCCGAAGGCGGCGACATCGGCAGCCCCCATACTCGGTCATCGTTGCCGGGCCATCGAGCCCGTGGACCGGCCGAGTTGGAAGGGTAGATGGGGGACATGACAGACGTGAACGATCTGGCGGTACCAGAAGTAGTGGAGAGCCCTGCCCGGGAGGCACCACCGACCGGCGGTCTGGCGCAGTGGTTGCTGCGCCACCGCGTACAGCCGGTCGGGCCTGCGGCCGGCGAGGGACACGGCGAGCCGCACGCCTGGTGGAAGGTGATGTGCCTGACCGGAGTGGACTACTTCTCCAGCCTCGCCTACGTCCCGGCGATCGCCGCTCTCGCGGCGGGTGCGGTCTCACCGCTCGCCACGCTGCTGATCGTGGCCCTGACCCTGCTGGGGATGCTGCCGATGTACCGGCGGGTGGCCCGCGAGAGCCCGCACGGTGCGGGGTCGGTGGCGATGCTCGAGGACCTGCTGCCGTTCTGGCGGGGCAAGGTGTTCGTCCTGGTGCTGCTCGGGTTCGTCGCCACCTCGTGGATCATCACCATCACCCTGTCCGCGGCGGACGCCTCCGTGCACGTGGTGGAGAACCCGTTCTTCCCGCAGGCCCTGCACGGCCACGAGGTCGCCATCACGGTGGCGCTCCTGCTGCTGCTCGGCGGCGTGTTCCTGCTCGGGTTCAGCGAAGCGGTCAGCGTCGCGATCCCCCTGGTCGCCGTCTTCCTGCTGCTCAACGCGGTGACCATCGTCGTCGGCGTGGTCGACGTCGTCACCTCGCCGGGCGCCTGGTCGGCGTGGACCGACGCGCTCATGGACGGCGGAGGCGGACTCGGCGAGCTGGCCGGACCCGCACTGCTGGCCTTCCCGCTTCTGGTCCTGGGGCTGTCGGGCTTCGAGACCGGGGTGAGCATGATGCCGCTCATCGCCTCCGACGGCGAGGACGCCGAGCAGCGGCTGGAGTCCCGCATCCGCAACTCCCGGAAGCTGCTGACCACCGCCGCGGCCGTCATGAGCGTCTACCTGCTCGCAGCCAGCTTCGTCACCACGGTCCTGATCCCGCACAAGGAATTCGAGGCCGGCGGGGCGGCCAATGGCCGCGCCCTGGCCTACCTGGCCCACGAGCACGTCGGAGAAGCCTTCGGCACCGTCTACGACATCAGCACCATCCTGATCCTGTGGTTCGCGGGCGCCTCCGCGATGGCGGGGCTGGTCAACATCGTCCCGCGCTACCTGCCCGACTACGGCATGGCCCCCGAATGGGGCCGCGCCGTACGCCCGGTCGTACTGGTCTACACGGTTGTCTGTGTCGCCATCACCTTCGCCTTCGACGCCGATGTCAACGCCCAGGCGGGCGCCTACGCCACCGGCATCCTGGCCATGATGGTCTCCGGCGCCTTCGCCGTCACCGTCTCGGCCCTGCGCCGCCGCCAGCGCGCGACCACCGCGGGCTTCACCCTGCTCACCGCGGTGCTGCTCTACGCCCTGGTGGCCAACATCGTCGACAAGCCCGACGGCATCACCATCTCCGGCCTCTTCATCGCCGGGATCATCGCCATCTCCCTGATCTCCCGGGTATCCCGGACCACCGAACTGCGCGCCGACCGCATCGTCTTCGACCCGGCGGCCAGGCAGTTCATCACCGACACCCTCGCCTACGACAACGCGATCAACATCATCGCCAACCGCCGCCAGGCAGGCGACGGCGCCGAGTACGCCGACAAGGAACGCGAACAGCGAGGCAACAACCCGGTGCCCGGTCCGGCCGACGTGATGTTCGTGGAGATCGACGTCGTCGACCCCTCGGACTTCAGCGAAACCCTCACGGTCCGCGGGGTCGAAGTGGACGGGTACCGGGTCCTGCGCGCCGAAGCCCCCGCCGCCCCGAACGCCATCGCCGCGATCCTCCTCGCCCTGCGCGACACCACGGGCGTGCAGCCGCACTGCTACTTCGCCTGGGCCGAAGGCAGCCCCCTGACCCACATGTTCCGCTATTTCCTCCTCGGCCGCGGCGACACCGCCCCCGTCACCCGCGAGATCATCCGCAAACACGAACCCGACCCCGCCCGCCGCCCCGGCATCCACGTGGGAGGCTGATGGTGGTCGTCATGCTGGTGGGCCGCTACCTCCCGATGGCCTGCATCCTGGCCCTGTCCGGACGCCTCGCCAAGCAGCAGCCAGGCGTGGTCGGTTCCGCCATCAGTGCAGGCCGCCGTAGGCGGCCATCACGATCTCCATGCCGCGGTTGTCCTCCTGCCGGTCCCGGTCGATCATCTGGTTCATGACATAGGC
>NZ_JBHWBP010000611.1:0-2310 GCF_042735575.1 Streptomyces sp. NPDC059564
CGGAACCCACTGCCGGTAAGCGCGTTCAATCACGCGGATCTCCTAGATCGTTTCGTGTGTGCCGGACGCGTCGGGTCCCGGGGGGTGCAACCCCCGGGGCCTTCTCTGTGTCCAGAGACCGCACCGTAACCACCGCCTGGACAGGTGTGCCAAGACGCCACAGCCGTGAAAACCGGATCCCCTCCCACCGGATCACTCCTGACCAGTCACCGCCTGGCCGTCACTACAGACACCAAACTGAATCGACGAGGGCGGGAACCGCACCAGACTGATCACTTCCGCTCACCTGAAGGAGATCGGCCGAGAAAATGATCATCCGGCCCCCCGGTAACCGTTCACCCGAACGGGTTAACCAGGGGCCTGTCGTCAACACCGCGTGCACACCCACAGAAACCACCAACCGCCTCAGCCCCCACCCCGGCGGCGACGGCGGCTCGTCGCCGAACTGCTGTACCGCATGTAAGAGAGGACGGCAAACGGCGTGAAGACGTACGGCTTCAGGCTGCGCTCGATCTGTGAGCGGGTGCATGCCCCGCGGTGCGAGAGCCTCGACGTTTTCGGCGACCCGGAAGCTGCGGGGCAGCGGGGCAGCGGGGCAGGAGCGAACTCCAGTACGTCAGAGTCCCGCGCGCAGCGGCCCGCATCGTCATCTCGGCCAGTCGGGCTGGGCCCGCAAGCAGGGACTGTCACTGGCTAGCAGGCAGGGGGCGAGCCCTTCTGGCCCTTGAGGTCGCGGTTGTACAGCCGCCCGGTGGCGTTCGCGCCGTCCACGCGTACGAATGTCCACTGGTTGCCAGTGGGTTGACGCGGGTCCTGTGGGTCAGCCAGCGCAGCCCGTCGGTACAGGGCTCGGCTTGGCCCAGGCGGGCGAGGAGCTCTACGAAAAAAACAATGACGCGCAGGCCTTCTTCGAGGTACTCGCGGACGGCTTCGCCGTGGGTCCGGAGCCGGAGGGAAACGGTATCGGGGTCTGCGCGCCCGGTCCCTGGGATCGCCCGGCGCGCACCGTGCCCTCCAGGATCTGTTCGTCACCGTCTTGCTGCTGACCAGACCGGAGGTGTGTCGGTGCGGGGCGGCCCGGTGTAGGAGCCGGGAGTGGACCATCTCATCGGGCCGCCGCAGTCGGCCATGATGTTCAGCGGCTTCTTGCGCTCCGGCTCGTCAACCACCAGGCACTGGCACGGACGGAACGGACTCCGTAACCAGCCCCTGCGCGGACCAGTCCAGGCCGTAGAGCACGAGATCGGACTGGTCGGGATGGAGCTGAGCCGCTCGCGCCCGGGTCCTGTCGTTTGACGAGCAAGATCACGATCGCCGACAGGAGCGTCAGCCTGCAAACAGATTGTGGAGGAGGCCGGCGACGACGAAGAACCCGAGATAGGAGGCGAGTACCACGCTCACCATCGCCAGGAGCTTGAGCGGCGTCGCGAGCTGTTTCCGGGCGAGGGAAAGGTTGGCGAAGAGGCCCGCTGCCCCGATGGCCCCGCCTATCGCTCCGCCGAACGGCAGCAGGATGATCGGCACGATCGAGAGCAGCAGCTGCCACCAGGTGAGTCCCCGGAATTTGGCCCATGGGTCCGGCTTGCCGAGTGTGCCCTGTCCGGCATCGGGGAGGTTTTGCATGTGCGGGAAGCCTCATTCTTGTCGGTTTGATCGTGGTCGACCGTCAGGATGCGGGTGACGGGCTTGCGAAGCAATGGTGTGCTGGCAACGGTTTGCGTACGAAACCGCGTTCCGGAGGCCGATTCAGTCGATTTGTCTGCGCCTTGGGCATCTGGGCCCTTGGCAGGCCGTCATAGGGTGAGGGGGCGGCGGGTCACCGCACGAGTGGATGAATGGACGCTTCCGCCGACGTCGTGCCGAGCCCCCGCACGGTGGGGCCGGCGGCCAGGTTTCGGCGGCGCCTTCGGCCGCTCCAGTCTCCGCGGGTGGACCGGACGGCACCAACGAGTGCTGACCACTACGCCTCGCCCCGGCGAGCCCCTCATCGACCATGCCGGCGTGTCCGCACGGCTACAAGTGCGCCGCGGTCCACATAGGCCCCGACACCGGTAAGACGTACAGCCTTGAGGCGTGCGGCGGTGGTACCGGAGGAACTCTTCGCCGCCTGCCATACGCTGACGTTGCCGCAGACATGGTCGGGGCCGCCTATGGGGGGCTCTGCACAGCGTGCTGGTCGACCGGTCTGCGGTGTGCATGAGGTGCCTGGCCGATCAGGTGGGATGAGAGCACCGGTAGGAACCCCTCCCAGCACCTGAGTGCAGACGGGCGTGGTGGTGTCTGTCTTGGTTCCGGGATGGCCTGAGCAGC
>NZ_JBHWBP010000612.1:0-2310 GCF_042735575.1 Streptomyces sp. NPDC059564
GCACCCCTTGCCGCTACGGTCGTCCCCGGGGCGGTGGCCGGTGGCCCGCCGGCGCCGCTCCCCCCCCCACCCGCTCCGAGCGAGAGGCCGCACCCCCATGGCCGCGTCCGCTCCCGCCGCACGGGCCCTGCGGACGGCCGGGTGGGTGGCCGCGGCCGCCTCGGCCTGCTTCGCCCTGCTCGCGCTGTGGGTCGTCCTGGCCCCGGACGGCCTGCTCCCCGGGGACGCGGCGACGCACCGCGCGGCCGTGACGGACCGGTCCGCCGCCGCCCTGGCCGCGGCCAGGGCCGTCACCTCCACCGGCAGCGGGCCCCTCCCGTACGCGCTGGTCGTCGCGGCCGGCCTGTACGCGGGCCGCACCGGGCGCCGGCGCCTCACCCTCACCGCCGCCCTCGTGCTCTGCCTCGGCGCAGGCCAGGCCCTGCGCTACGCCGTGATGACGCTGATCGCCCGCCCCCGGCCGCCGCTCTCCGACTGGGCCACCCACGCCCTCGGCTGTTCCTTCCCCTCCGGCCACGCCACCGTCGGCGCGCTCACCGCCGGGCTCCTGATCACCGCACTCCTGACGCGCGAACCCCCTCCGCCCCGTATCGCCCTCCTGGCCGCGCTGATCGCCGTCTGGGGCGCGGCGGTGGGCCTGACCCGCGTGTACCTCGGCGTGCACTGGTACACCGACGTGCTCGGCGGCTGGCTCTTCGCCACAGCCTGGCTGGCCCTCTGCGTCTGCGGATGCCTCTGGGGGCGGACCCGCAGGACCGCCCCCTGACCGCTCAGCCCGCGGCCGCGCCGAACCACTTCGCCAGCAGGCCGTCCAGCTCCCGCTGATCGTCACCGGCCCACGCCACGTGGCCGTCCGGGCGCAGCAGCACCGCGGGCACGTCCAGTTCCTCGCTGACGTCGGCCACGTGATCGACGCGGTCCGCCCAGCCCGCCGCCGAGAGCCGGCCGGTCTGGTCGAGCAGCAGCCCGCGGCCGCCGCGCATCAGCTCGTACAGCCGCCCCTGCTTGAGCGCGAGGTCCCGCATCCGCCGGCCGAGCAGCTCGTGGCCCTCGCCGAAGTCGTAGGTGACGTCGACCGCGGTGATCATTCCGGTCACGTACCGGTTCACCTCCTCGAAGTCCATCAGCTTCGCGAACAGCTCCCGCAGCGCGGTCGGACCCGCGTCGGTTCCCATCAGCGTGATCTGCGCGCGGGTGTTGCTCAGCACGGCGGCGCCCACCGGGTGCCGTTCGACGTGGTACGTGTCCAGCAGCCCCTCCGGCGCCCAGCCGTTGACGGCGGCGGCCAGCTTCCAGCCGAGGTTGAACGCGTCCTGCACGCCCAGGTTGAGCCCCTGCCCGCCGGTCGGCGGGTGGATGTGCGCCGCGTCGCCGGCCAGGAAGGCCCGGCCCACCCGGTAGCGCTCGGCCTGCCGGGTGGCGTCGCCGAACCGGGACAGCCAGCGCGGCGAGTGCACGCCGAAGTCGGTGCCCGCGAACGCCCGCAGCTGCTTCTTGAACTCGTCCAGGGTCGGCTCGGCCGCACGGTCCTCGGCCACGCCGTCGGCGGGCACGACGATGCGGCACACCCCGTCCTCACCGGGGGCGGTGACGCCGAACCGCAGCTGGGTCTTGTTGACTTCGGCGACGGCGGCGGCGATCGTCGCCGGATCCTCGGTCACCTCCATTTCGCCCAGCATCGTCTCCACCTTGGCGGCCTCGCCGGGGAAATCGATGCCGAGCAGCTTGCGCACCGTACTGCGGCCGCCGTCGCACCCGACGAGGTAGCGCGAGCGCAGCTCCGTGCCGTCCGCCAGCTCGACGGTCACCCCGTCCTCGTCCTGGCTCAGGCCGACCACTTCGCAGCCGCGCCGGATGTCGGTGCCGACTTCGAGGGCGTGCTCGCCCAACAGCCGTTCGGTGACCGGCTGCGGAGTGGCGACGCCGAACGGGTGCGCCGTGTCCAACTGCTCCGGCCACGGCTTGACGATGCCGCCGAAGAGACCGCCGACCTGGAACTTCTCACTCACAGCGAGGAACCGGCCGAGGAGGCCGCGCTGGTCCATCACCTCGACGCTGCGCGCGTGCAGGCCCTGCCCGCGGGACTGCCGGGTCTGCTCGGCCAGCCTCTCCAGCACGACCACGTCCACACCGTGCAGCCGCAACTCGGCGGCCAGCATCAAACCGGTCGGTCCACCACCGGCAATGATCACGTCGATCATCGTGAATCCCCCATATTCCCAGGTCCTGGCTTCGAGGGATGATTCTGCGGTACGACCGGGGCCTTGCCGCAAGGCCCCCCGTCCGCTATAAGTTGAGAGTGGCAAGGAG
>NZ_JBHWBP010000613.1:0-2299 GCF_042735575.1 Streptomyces sp. NPDC059564
GGCCGACACCACCGAGCGGCACCGCCGGGTCCTGGCGGCGGTGCGGGAGCCCGGCCGGGGGACGGAGGCCGGGCTGGACTGACCCAGCCGCCGCCCCCGGCTCCGCGGCCCCGGGCGCCCGGGGTCAGGGGGTCGTGACGGCGTCCGAGAGACAGAGGGCGTGGATGCGGTCCGGGGAGCCCGGGCGGGCGTAGTACCAGCCCTGGGCGGTGTCGCAGCCGAGGGCGCGGAGCTGGGCCGCCTGGACTCCGGTCTCCACTCCCTCGACCGTCACCGCGAGTTCGAGGCTGTGGGCCAGGGCGACGATGCCCTCCACGATCTTGACGTCGACGGGGTTGGCCGGCTGCTGCTGCATCCCCTGGGTGAAGGAGCGGTCCAGCTTGAGGACGCTGACGGGGAGGCGGCGCAGGTTGGCCAGGTTCGAGTAGCCGGTGCCGAAGTCGTCGAGGGCGATGTCCACCCCGAGGGCGGCGAGCCGGCGCAGCGGTTCCAGGAGTTCGTCGTCGGCTCCTATCAGCGCCGATTCGGTGACCTCCAGGCACAGGGCGCCCGGAGCCAGGCCGGAGCTCTCCAGCACCCGCACGGTGTCGGCGACCAGGCCCGGGTGGTGGAGCTGGGTCGGCGAGAGGTTGACGTTGACGCGCAGGGCCGCCCCGCCGTGCTGGCGCTGCCAGGTGCGGGCCTGGCGGACGGACTCCTCCAGGACCCAGCGGCCGAGCGGCACGATGAGTCCGGTCCGCTCGGCGAGGGGGATGAAGCGGTCCGGGCCGAGCACCCCGTACTGCGGGTGGGACCAGCGCACCAGCGCCTCCGCGCCGTGCACGCTGCCGTCGTGCATGTGCACCAGCGGCTGGTACTCGATGAAGAACTCGCCGCGCTCCAGGGCCGCGGGCAGGGCGTTGGTCAGTCCGTGGCGGGTGATGGCGCGGGCGTCGGCCTCCGCGTCGGCGAACTCGAACCGGTTGCCGCCGGCCGCCTTGGCCCGGTACATGGTGATGTCGGCGCTGCGCAGCACCTCCGCCGCGGTGCGCTCGCCGGCCCGGCCCTCCACGATGCCGATGCTGCCGCGCACCGTCAGCTCCCGGCCCTCCAGCCGGATGGGGGTGGACAGGGCGGACAGGATCCGGACCGCCAGGTCCGTCACCTTCTCCTCGCTGTCGGCGGCGGGCCCGGTGGTCAGGGCGACGAACTCGTCGCCGCCCAGGCGCGCGACCACCTCGCCCGGACCGGTGGCGCAGCTCTGCAGGCGGTCGGCCACCTCGACCAGCAGCCGGTCGCCCGCCGAGTGGCCGAGGCTGTCGTTGACCGCCTTGAACCCGTCGAGGTCCAGGTAGCACAGGCCGAAGCGGGTGGTGGGGGCCCCGCCCAGGGCCTTCTCCAGCCGCTCGAAGAACAGCGTCCGGTTGGGCAGCCCGGTCAGGGCGTCGTGGGTGGCCTCGTAGCGCAGGCGCAGGTTGAGCAGCCGGCGTTCGGTGGTGTCCTCCATCAGGGCCAGCTGGTACTGCGGGACGCCGTCGGCGTCGCGCAGCAGGGACACCGTCAGGTTGGTCCACAGGACCGTCCCGTCGTGCCGGTAGTAGGGCTTCTCCACCCGGTAGTGCTCGCGTTCCCCGCGCACGAGCTCCCCGTACATTCGCCAGACGTGCGGGGTGTCGTCGGGGTGGCCCCATTCGCTGACGTTGCGGCCGCGGACGTGCCCTTCCAGCCCGCCGAACATCTGGAGGAGGGCGTCGTTGACCTCCAGCACGTTGCCCTCCAGGTCGGCGATGCCGATCCCGACTGCGGCTCCCTCGAAAACCGCCCGGAAGCGCTCCTCGCTGGCGTGCAGGGCCTGCTGGGCGTCGATGCGGGCCGTCAGGGCCGAGCGGGCGATGGCCTCCTGCTCCTTGAGGGTCCGCTCGCGCAGGGCGCGGGCGAAGCCGGCCGCGATGCCGTGCTGGAGCCGGGCGCAGCGGGAGCGGTACTCCTCGGTGCCCTCGGTCCCGGCGCCGTCGGGGCCGCAGTAGAGCACCAGGTACGACTCGACCACCCCGAGGGTGCCGGCCAGGGCCTCGGGGTCGGTGCAGTGCACGGCGACGAGTTCGGCGCCGACCCGCTGGGCGACACCGGCGTCGAAGGGCCGGGCGTGCAGGGCCTCGGTGAGGGTCCGGGTGAGGGGGACGAGGTGCTGTTCGAACTCGGGGCGGGTCAGGGAGGTGGCCGTGACGGGGAAGATCGCGCGTCCCCAGATGGTCGCGAAGCGCGCGATCCGGTCCTCCAGGCCGCTCCGCAGCTCGCGCAGCGGCGCCCGGCCCTGGTG
>NZ_JBHWBP010000614.1:0-2294 GCF_042735575.1 Streptomyces sp. NPDC059564
CCACGTTAACAGTCAGGCGGGGATCAGGTCACGCAGGTTTTCCGGAGTGACGATTCGCGACTGCGGATGCAGCCCGGCGGGGTGCTCCAGGCCGATGTAGGTGACGGGCCCCGCCGGAACCGTCTTGCCGTCCCACAGGCTGACCGTCGTCGCGCTGCCGGTCATCAGCTCGGTGAGGTAGCGCACGGTGAGCTGCTCGCGCTCGACGATGCCGCGCAGGAGCGTCGCGACCGTCACCCGGTTGCCCTCGACCCTGTTCGACGACGGAGTCCCCTTCAGGTAGAGGTGCAGCCACTTGGCGCGCCACCGGCCGTCGGACCCGCGCAGGAAGACCAGCGGCAGGGCGACCCGGCCCGGACCGCGCAGTTCCGACTTCATGCGTACCGTGCGGGGCTCGAATGGGCGTCCCTTCTGCTCGCCCTCGCGCAGCATGAACCCGAAGAACGACTCGTCGACCTCCTCGAAGCCCTCTCCGGAGAAGATGTTGATCTGGGGAACGACGCAGGTGGCGCGCACAGCGCCCAGGCGCAGGTTGATGAACTCCGAGGCTCCGTCGGGCGCGTTCGTGATGTCGCCGGAGTGCTCGCCCTCGACACCGCGCAGATTGGTGTATGACAGCCAGGAGGCGGTCGAGTAGTCGGCGTTCAGGAGCGCCGCAGACAGGTCGTAGTCGGTGGAGCGCTCGCTCTGCTTCCAGTACACGAAGAAGCGCAGCAGCTCTCCGTCGACGCGGGACACCGAGCCGCGCGGCAGCACACCGAGCCCGGACGCGGTGGCCTTACCGCTGAGCGGCAGCGCCACGTCCAGGACGTCCGGGTCGATCAGCAGGTGGTCCGCGGCGGGCAGCCGGCGGCGCAGCTCCGCGTCGAGCGCGGCGATCAGCCGCTTGCGCTCGGGCGCGAACACCGGCCGACGGGTGTCGTCGGTGACCCAGGCCCGGCCGAGGCGGTTGACGAACACACGGTGCTCGCCGGCCTCCCGCTCACGGTTGTGCAGGTGCTGGCGCACCGACAGCACGACCCGGCCGGAGACGTCGGGGACGACCTGCTCGGCGGCGGCCACGACGATGTCGCGCTCGTCCTGGGTGTAGGACTCGCGCAGCAGCTGGTCCAGGGCTCGGAAGAGCCTGCCGGGCGCGGCTTTCAGCAGCTCGACCGCGGCGGTGGTGTCGCCACGGGCGAGGAGCTCCTCGACCCGGCTTTCCAGCGAGCGCGCCGTCTTCTCGCCGCGAGCGACGGCGAACACGTCGGCCGCGTGCGGCCACTGGGGGTACTCGTGCGGGTGCAGCCGCTCGCCGAGCCGCTTCCACCGCTCGCGGTGGCCGTTCACGTCAGCGAGCTTGGCCGGCGCCGCGGCGACGACCGCGTCAAGGCCCGCGAGCAGCGCCCGGCGCACTGATCGGGGCAGGGTGCGCAGCCGCGTCGGCTCCTGCAGGGTCACGTCGCCGCCCACGAGCGCGCAGGCCAGGCGCAGCACGTCGGTGACCGTGTCCAGCAGCAGGCCCGCACCGGCCATCAGCCGGGCCTGGTTGACCACGGCGCGGTTCTCCCGTACGGGGATCTCCTCGGGCTGAGGTCCGTCGGCGCAGTGGCCGGCGAGGTCCTGCAGGTCGCGCAGGCCGTCCTCGCCGAGAGGGGTGGTGCTGCCGGCCAACGCCAGGTAGAGGGCGGTGATTTCGCCGTCGAGGGCACCGCCAAGGTGCAGGACCGTCATACGGTCCCCCGCCGCCGCGATCAGCTCGTCGTGGTGGGTCAGCATCTCGGCGTAGGTGTGGCGGTAGTCCCCGTACGACGGGAGGGTGAGCAGGTTCACCACACCGGTGCTCAGCTGCTCCAGCGTGCTCGCGCGCGTGGTGTCGTCGGCGAGCGCGTCGGCGATGCACCGCATCCAGAAGTCGAAGGTGTCCGGGACGTTGGCGGGGAAGTCGACGAAGTACACGTTGTGCCGGACGTGGTCGCCGACCATCTCGCGCACGGTGCCCAACGTCCGTACGGCGGTCTCGACGACCGCGCCCCCGGAGAGCCCCGACAGGTGCGCGAGCAGCTCGGCCGAGAGCTTGAAGCCCACGGACATCAGCGCGGCATCGAACTGCTGCGCCGCGACAGCGCCTTCGCCGACGGGTCCCGTGGGACAGGGGATGCGATGGGTGTGCCGGATGACCAGGGGTTCGAGTCGGTGGACCATCCCGGGATGATCCCAGGGCGGGACGAGCGGCCGCACCCGGTTTTCCCGGTGCGGGGGGGGGCGGGACGTGGGCCGTGCTGGGCGGTCGATGGCCGTCCACCTTCTCGGCG
>NZ_JBHWBP010000615.1:0-2277 GCF_042735575.1 Streptomyces sp. NPDC059564
GCGTCGATGGCCTCGATGGTGCTGGTGCGGCCCGACGGCAGGACGGTGACGGCTTCGCCGACGCGCAGGACGCCGGAGGCGATCTGGCCGGCGTAGCCGCGGTAGTCGGGGTGCTCGGCGGTCTGCGGGCGGATCACGTACTGCACGGGGAAGCGCGCCGGGCAGGCCGTCAGGTCGTGGCTGACCGGGACGGTCTCCAGGTGCTCCAGCACCGTCGGGCCGCCGTACCAGTCCATGTTCGCGGACGGCTCGACGACGTTGTCCCCGGCCAGGGCCGAGATCGGGATCGCGGTGATCTCCGGGACGCCCAGGTCCGAGGCGTACGCGGTGAACTCCTCGGCGATCTTCGCGAAGACCGCCTCCTCGTAGCCGACGAGGTCCATCTTGTTGACGGCGAGGACGACGTGGGGGACGCGCAGGAGGGCGGCGACGGCGGCGTGGCGGCGGGTCTGTTCGATGACGCCGTTGCGGGCGTCGACGAGGACGACGGCGAGGTCGGCGGTGGAGGCGCCGGTGACCATGTTGCGGGTGTACTGCACGTGCCCGGGGGTGTCGGCGAGGATGAACCGGCGGCGGGCGGTGGCGAAGTAGCGGTACGCCACGTCGATGGTGATGCCCTGCTCGCGTTCGGCGCGCAGGCCGTCGGTGAGGAGGGCGAGGTCGGGGGTGTCCTGACCGCGGCTGGCCGAGACCCGCTCCACGGCTTCCATCTGGTCGGTCAGCACCGACTTGGAGTCGTGCAGGAGACGGCCGACCAGGGTGGACTTGCCGTCGTCTACGGAACCGGCGGTCGCGAAACGCAGCAGCGTGGTCGCCGACAGGTCGGCGAACTGCTCGGTGGTGGAGGTCATTTCTAGAAGTACCCTTCGCGCTTGCGGTCTTCCATCGCGGCCTCGGACATCTTGTCGTCGGCGCGGGTCGCACCCCGCTCGGTGAGGCGGGAGGCGGCGATTTCGGTGATCACGGCGTCCAGCGTGGTGGCGTCGGAGTCGACGGCACCGGTGCAGGACATGTCACCGACGGTGCGGTAGCGGATCAGGCGGGTCTCGGTGGTCTCGCCGTCCTTGGCGCCGCCCCAGTCGCCGGCGGTCAGCCACATGCCGCCCCGCAGGAAGACCTCGCGCTCGTGGGCGAAGTAGATCTCCGGCAGTTCGATCTTCTCGCGGGCGATGTACTGCCACACGTCCAGCTCGGTCCAGTTGGAGAGCGGGAAGACGCGCACGTGCTCGCCCGGCGCGTGGCGGCCGTTGTAGAGCTGCCACAGCTCGGGGCGCTGGCGGCGCGGGTCCCACTGGGAGAACTCGTCGCGCAGGGAGAAGACGCGCTCCTTGGCGCGGGCCTTCTCCTCGTCGCGGCGGCCGCCGCCGAACACGGCGTCGAACCTGAGCTGCTGGATCGCCTCCGTGAGCGGGACGGTCTGCAGCGGGTTGCGGACGCCGTCGGGGCGCTCGCGGAGCTTGCCGGCGTCGATGTACTCCTGGACGGAGGCCACGTGCAGACGCAGGCCGTGCTCGGCGACCGCACGGTCGCGGTACTCCAGGACCTCGGGGAAGTTGTGGCCGGTGTCCACGTGGAGCAGGGTGAACGGCACCGGCGCCGGAGCGAAGGCCTTCAGCGCCAGGTGCAGCATGACAATGGAGTCCTTGCCGCCGGAGAAGAGGATCACCGGCTTCTCGAACTCGCCCGCCACCTCACGGAAGATGTGCACGGCCTCCGATTCGAGGGCGTCGAGGTGCGACAGCGCGTAGGGCGCGTCCGTCCCTTCGTGGACGTGTGCGACGGTGGCGGTCATGCCAGACCCCTCTCGGTGAGCAGTGCGTGCAGGGCCGAGGCCGACTCCTGTACGGACTGCGTGTGCGACTCGATGCGGAGGTCCGGGGACTCCGGCGCCTCGTACGGGTCGTCGACCCCGGTCAGACCGGAGATCTCGCCCGCCGCCTGCTTGGCGTACAGACCCTTCACGTCACGCTCCGAGCAGACCTCGACCGGGGTGGCCACGTGGACCTCCAGATACGCGGTGCCCTCGGCGGCGTGCCGCTTGCGCACCGCCTCGCGGCTGTCGGCGAACGGCGCGATCACCGGGACCAGCGCCTTGACGCCGTTGCTCGCCAGGAGCTCGGCGACGAAGCCGATCCGCTGCACGTTGGTGTGCCGGTCCTCACGGCTGAAGCCGAGACCGGCGGAGAGGAACTCGCGGATCTCGTCGCCGTCGAGGACCTCCACGCGGTGGCCCTCGGCGCGCAGCCGCTCGGCCAGCGCGTAGGCGATCGTGGTCTT
>NZ_JBHWBP010000616.1:0-2244 GCF_042735575.1 Streptomyces sp. NPDC059564
GCGTAACACACACCCCCGCTGTCCCCCGGTCCCCGGTACGAATCCTTCGTACCGGGGACCGTCCGTTTACCGAACCCCCCTGACCGAATCCTGGTCTTGACGGACAGTCACCCTCTCGCTGAACATCAGGCTCGCACTGGCGCACCATCGTTCACCTGCTCTATCCCCGCACGTTCCGTCTCATCCCCAACGGAATCCCGGAGCCCCCACATGAGCCTGTCCGTCTCCCGGCGCCTGGCCGCCGTGACCGCCCTCGCGGTCGCGGGCCTGCTGGCCGCCACCTCCCCCGCCGCGCTCGCCGCGCCGACGGCCGCCACCGCCGCGCCGACGCCGCCCGACATCCCGCTGGCCAACGTCAAGGCCCACCTGGCGCAGTTCTCCTCCATAGCCGCCGCCAACGGCGGCAACCGCGCCCACGGCCGGACCGGCTACAAGGCCTCGATCGACTACGTGAAGGGCAAGCTGGACGCGGCCGGTTTCACCACCACGCTGCAGACCTTCACCTCCAGCGGCGCCACCGGCTACAACCTGATCGCCGACTGGCCGGGCGGTGACCCCAACTCGGTCCTGATGTCGGGCTCGCACCTGGACTCGGTGACCGCGGGGGCGGGCATCAACGACAACGGCTCCGGCTCGGCCGCCGTCCTGGAGACGGCGCTGGCCGTCTCCCGCACGGGCCTGCAGCCGACGAAGCACCTGCGCTTCGGCTGGTGGGGCGCGGAGGAGCTCGGACTGGTCGGCTCGAAGTACTACGTCAACAGCCTGCCGGCGGCCGAGAAGTCGAAGATCTCCGGCTACCTGAACTTCGACATGATCGGCTCGCCGAACCCGGGCTACTTCGTCTACGACGACGACCCGACGATCGAGCAGACCTTCAAGAACTACTACGCGGGCCTCGGCATCCCCACCGAGATCGAGACCGAGGGCGACGGCCGCTCCGACCACGCCCCCTTCAAGAGCGCGGGCATCCCGGTCGGCGGCCTGTTCTCCGGCGCCGACTACACCAAGACGGCCGCGCAGGCCCAGAAGTGGGGCGGCACCTCCGGCCAGGCCTTCGACCGCTGCTACCACTCCTCCTGCGACACCACGGCGAACATCAACGACACCGCCCTGGACCGCAACTCCGACGCCATCGCGTACGCGGTCTGGACCCTCGGGGCGGCCGCCACGGTCCCGCCGGGCCCGTCCTTCGAGAACACCGCGGACGTGAACGTCCCGGACTCCCCCGGCGCCGCGGTGACCTCGCCGATCACGGTCTCCGGCGTCACGGGCAACGCGCCCGCCACCACCAAGGTCGACGTGAACATCGTCCACACCTACCGCGGTGACCTGGTGATCAACCTGATCGCCCCCGACGGCACGGCGTACCTGCTGAAGAACTCCGGCTCGGACTCGGCCGACAACGTGATCGCCACGTACACGGTCAACGCGTCGAGCGAGGCCGCCAACGGCGTCTGGAAGCTCCAGGTCAAGGACGTGGCGGCGCAGGACGTCGGCTACATCAACAGCTGGAAGATCACCTTCTAGCAGCCCGGAGCCGCCGCCCCGCCCGCTCCGCCCGCCCTACGCGTCGTCCGCGTGGGAGCGCAGCGAGGCGGGCAGCGGTTCCTGGATGCGGGCGCGGAGCTCCTCCGCGACCGCCGCGACGTCCGCCCGGCCCAGCTTCGCGGCCTCCACCAGGTCGCCCAGCTCCTCGGGCGAGGGCAGTTGTCTGGCCCCGGCCACCCGCAGGTACGAGCGGGTGGCCGCGGCCGCGTAGAACTCGTTCATCGGGGATTCCAGCGCGGGGCACACGGCGAGGGTGTGCAGGAACGCGGCGGCCCGCCAGGCGGTGTCGGGGGCCGGCTGCTCGGGCACCATCACCAGGTCGTTCTGGTGGCGGGCGACGGCCGCGGCGACCCCGGAGGGGTCCCAGACGGCGGGATCCGACGGCAGATGGTGGGCCAGGGCGGTCCAGGCCCACTCCATGGTGATCTTCAATTGCCGAACCGCTCCTGGAAGTAGCCCCAGTGGTCGGCGAACTCGTCGATCCCGGAGAGGAACGTCTTGCGGTCCTCGTCGAGTTCACGCTCCGTGACCTCGGTGATCAGCGCGGTGACCGTCGTCCCCAGCGCCGCCGCGCGCGCCTTGAGGCGTTCGTGGAACTCTTCGTCCAGGCGGATGGTGACGTGTCTCGACATGGACCAAACGGTACAGCGGGCCCGCTGTACGCAGGGGCGGAACAGGACAAGGGTGGCCGGGGAC
>NZ_JBHWBP010000617.1:0-2202 GCF_042735575.1 Streptomyces sp. NPDC059564
CAGCAGGACGGGCCGGCCCGCGCCGGTGGCGGAGACCGCCCGGGCGGCGAGGGCCACCGCGGCCATTGCCGTCACCCCGACGGTTACGGCGACCAGTCGGCCCTGGTGAGCCCGTACGTGGTGGTGCCCCTCCGGTGTCATCGCGCCCCCTCGACTCGGGGGCCGGCGCGCGGTGCGGGACCCTCCCGGGAAGAGTGTGGGCAGGCCGCGAGCCAGAAACGCTGGATTCACCCCGGAAGCCGGGGCGGTGGGGCGGATTCCAGCCACGGCCGACGCTCCGGACCCGCCCCCGTGCGGCTGCCCCGGATGGCCCCCGTACGGGGCGAACCGGTACGGGAGTTGGCCGGAAACTACCGGAGCGCGCCCCACCCCGCCACGCGCCGGAGCCGCCGTGACCAGCGCCGGGGGACGGCGCGCGGGGCGAGTGGCTCGGGGGCTCGGGGCGATGCCGGGGGCGCGGCGCCTGCTCCGCGGGGTCGCCGTCCTGGGCCCCGTAGGACGGGCCGCCCCTCGTGGGCGGCCTCGACCCGGCACTGCGGGCACGAGGGCCACCCCTGGCGGCAGCCGGGTAGAGCTTCGCGGGTCTCCTGGGCGGCCGATCAGCTCCGGCACGCGCCCTGCCGCGTCGGTCTCCGTTCGGCCGTGCGGGGGTGTGGAGGTGCCGTGGCACCGCGCGGGCGGGCCCGGCACGAGGACGTACTCCGCCTGGCGGTGCACGGCGCGGGGCTGCGCGGGGCCTGGCCGGATGGCCGCCGGGTATCGGTGGCTCAGGTACGCACCACCCCGTCCCGGCTCCGGGAAGGGGTGGTGCCCGGGGTCAGGCCCAGGAGGCGGTCACCAGGGAGCGTTGTGCTGCCGTCAGGTGGGTGGACGCCGCCAGCCAGGCCCAGGCGTAGGCGTCGGCCGAGGGGTCGGTGAGGCGGCCGAAGCCGTCCCGGGGGCGGCGGTCCGCCTCGGCGACGAGGTCGGCCGCCAGGTCGGCCGCCGCCCCGAACCCGGCCCGGCGCAGCGGCCCGTACGGGGTCAGCGGCTGCGGCCCCCGTGCGGTCTCGGCCACCGCCCGGCGTCCGCCCGCGACGGCCGTCTCCAGCAGCCGCCGTACCCGCCACAGCGGCGCGTCGGCCAGCGGGTCCGGCCCCGGCTCTACGTGGTGCCCCGCGGCGGGGGCGTCGCCGGGGAAGTGGCTGCCCTGGAGCCGGTCGTAGCCGAGGTCGGCCCGGTCCCGCCACTCCGGAGGCAGCCGGAGCGTGTACGCCGCCTCCGGCACGGGGCCCACGGCGAGGGGGATCAGCGTCGCCGCCCGGTCCGGGTCCGGGCGGCCCAGCACGCGCACCGCCAGCCCCGGACACCCGGCCAGGCGGCGCAGGTTGGCGGCGTGCGCCAGCTCCGGGTGCGGGTGTGCCGGGCGCAGCCGCAGCAGCGGCGCGTCGGCGCGCAGCTCCCGCACCAGGAGGTGTTCGCCCGCCGCGCCGACGACCTCGACGTCGCAGCCGAGCAGGCCGGGCTCCGCCACCTCCGGCGACAGCAGCTCGGCGACGGCCTCGGCGGCCGGGCGCGCGAACAGGGCGGCCAGCGGCTCCTCGGTCCATGCCGCCCCGGGCGTGGGGGTGGCCCGCACGCCGCGTCCGGCACCGAGCCGGCCGTCGGCGGAGACCGTCGCGCCGACGACGCGCAGGCCCGTGCGGGCCAGCCCCGCGTGGTCGAGCGCGCCGCCGCCGAGGGCGACGGAAGCGGCCCCGGCCCCCCGGGCGCGGGCGAGCCCGCCGGGCCGGACGTCCGACAGGGAGTAGGCGGAGCCGTCGGCGCCCATGAGGTGGGTGACGACGCCTCCGTACCCCGTGGCGGTCAGCACCGGCTCACGGCACACGCCGTACACGCGGAGGCTGCCCCCGGCGGTGTAGGCGCGGCGGCCGCCGGTCAGCCCGGGACCGCCGGTCCCGGACGCCAGCAGTGCGGCGGTGCGCAGCAGTTCGCGGAACGCGGTGGTGAGGTCGCCGAGCCGCTGGGCGGCGTCGCGCTCGCGGGCGGCGCGCAGGCCGCGTACGACCCGCAGGGCGGCGGCCTCCGGCTGTGGGAGCCCGGCGAGGCGTGCGGTGTGCGCGGCGCGCAGCAGTTCGGCCTGCGCGACCGCACCGGCGGCGGTGACCCCGGCGGCCAACGCCTCGGCCCCGGCCGCCCACAACCCGCCCCCGGCCGCCACCC
>NZ_JBHWBP010000618.1:0-2197 GCF_042735575.1 Streptomyces sp. NPDC059564
TGGGGGTTTTACCCTGGTTGCGCACCGACCGCGTCGACGCCCTGCGCGCCGCCGCCGGTCTGTAAGCACCGCAGCCGACGACGTACGGACGGCCCCGGACCCTGTGGTCCGGGGCCGTCCGTTGTCAGCGGCGTTTGGTAAGAATGCTGGTGTGAGCAGCGCGAACGATTCCCCGCCGGAACAGCTCGCACTGATCCGGGAGATGGTCGCCGAGGCGAAGGCCAAGGCGCCCAAGGCCAAGCCGCGCACCTGGCGCGGGGCCGCCCTCGCCGAGGAACTGCCGGTCGCGCGGATCCTCGTCAACAAGGGCGTGCTCCACCTCGACCAGCTGTGGGACTACGCCGTACCCGCCGAGCTGTCCGAGGCCGCGCAGCCGGGCGTCCGCGTCCGGGTCCGCTTCGGCGCGGGTTCCCACCAGGTGCACGGCGGCCGCCGCGAGGGCGGCGGGCTCATCGACGGGTTCATCGTCGAGCGGCGCGCCGACACCGACTACCACGGGGCCCTGGCCGCGCTCGCGCATGTCGTCTCGCCCGAGGTGGTCCTCGGCCCCGGCATGCTGGCCCTCGCCCGGGCCGTCGCCGACCGGTACGCGGGCAGCCTCGCCGACGTGCTCCAGCTCGCCCTGCCCCCGCGCAACGCCCGCGCCGAGGCCAAGCCCTCTCCCGAGCCGCTGCCCCCGCCCGCCGCCCCCGAGCCGGGCGGCTGGACGCGCTACGGCGCGGGCCCCGCCTTCCTGCGGGCCCTGGCCACCGGCGCCGCCCCCCGCGCCGTGTGGACGGCCCTGCCCGGCCCCGGCTGGGCGGACGAACTCGCCCGGGCCATGGCGGCCACCCTCGCCTCCGGCCGCGGCGCCCTCGCCGTCGTCCCCGACGGGCGCACGGCCGCCCGCGTCGACGCCGCCCTCACCGGGCTGCTCGGCGAGGGACACCACGCCCTGCTCACCGCCGAGTCCGGCCCCGAGAAGCGCTACCGGCAGTGGCTGGCCGTGAGCCGGGGCTCCGTGCGCGCCGTCGTCGGCACCCGGGCCGCCATGTTCGCGCCCGTTCGGGACCTCGGACTCGTCGCCGTCTGGGACGACGGGGACTCCAGCCACAGCGACGACCACGCCCCCTTCCCGCACGTCCGCGAGGTCCTGGAACTGCGCGCCGTCACCGACGGCTGCGGCTTCCTCGCCGGGAGCACCAGCTGCACCGTGGAGGCCGCCCAGCTCGTGGAGTCCGGCTGGGCCCGCCCGCTCGTCGCCGGCCGGGAGACGGTGCGCGCCGTCGCCCCGCGCATCCGTACCGTCGGCGACGAACTGCTGGCCCGGGACGGGGCGGCCCGCCAGGCCCGGCTCCCGAGCCTGGCCTGGGAGACCGTGCGGGAGGGCCTGAAGACGGGCCCCGTCCTGGTCCAGGTGCCCCGGCGGGGCTACGTGCCCCGGCTCGCCTGCGAGCGCTGCCGCACCCCCGCCCGCTGCACGGTGTGCGCGGGGCCGCTGGAGGCCCCCGACGAGCGGGACCTGCACTGCGGCTGGTGCGGTCGCGCCGAGACCGCCTGGCACTGCGAGGAGTGCGGCTCCTTCCGGCTGCGGGCCCAGGTCGTGGGCGCGCGGCGCACCGCCGAGGAGCTCGGGCGGGCCTTCCCCGCCGTGCCCGTACGGACCTCCGGGCGCGACCACGTGCTGGACGAGGTGCCGGACCGGCCCGCGCTGGTGGTGTGCACCCCGGGCGCCGAACCGGTCGCGACGGGCGACGGGTACGCGGCGGCCCTGCTGCTGGACGGCTGGGCCATGCTCGGCCGGCCCGACCTGCGGGCGGGGGAGGAGGCGCTGCGCCGCTGGATCGCCGCCGCCTCGCTGGTCCGCCCCGAGGGCCAGGTCGTGGTCGTCGCCGAGCCGACGCTGCGGCCCGTGCAGGCGCTGGTGCGCTGGGACCCCGTCGGGCACGCCGTACGGGAACTGGCCGAGCGGGCCCAGCTGGGGTTCCCGCCGGTGTCCCGGATGGCCGCCGTGGCCGGGCGGGGGGACGCCCTGGAGGCCTTCCTCGCCGCCGCCGGGCTGCCCGCCGACGCGGAGGTCCTGGGCCCCGTACCGTTGCCCGGGCGGCGGGGGGAGCCCTCGCCGGGGGAGCGGGCCCTGGTGCGGGTGCCGCCGGGGAGCGGGGCGGCGCTGGCGGCGGCCCTGAAGGCCGCGCAGGCCGCGCGGATGGCGCGGGGC
>NZ_JBHWBP010000619.1:0-2179 GCF_042735575.1 Streptomyces sp. NPDC059564
GAGCCCGGCGGTGGCTGCCGTGACCACCACCGCGAAGAGACGCCCGTTAGCCCGGCGGCGGTATGCGGCGGCCCTGCGCTGGCCGCCGCCGTCTCTCTCGGCAACGCTTCGACGGCCGCGGCCGCCGCACCGCCCGAGGGCACCGTCCGCTACGCCGGGGCACCCCACGCCGTCGCCGGCAGCTACCTCGTCCTCCTCGAGCCCGCCCGCGCGACCTCCCGTACGGCCGAGGGCCGGTCGGTCGTCGAACGCCTCGGCGGAAAGATCCGCCGCACCTTCGACTCGGCCCTCAACGGGTACTCCGCCGAACTGTCGCCGCGCCAGGCGAGACGGCTCGCCGCCGATCCGGCCGTCGCCGAAGTGGCCCAGAACCGGACCCTGCGGCTCGACGCCGTCCAGCCGGCCCCGCCGTCCTGGGGCCTGGCACGGCCCTGTCCCCCGTCACCGTGAGCGGGGTGTCCGGGAACGCCCCGGCCGACCTGGACGTCGAGATCGACATCAGGCATCCCGACTCCGGGGACCTGCGGATCGACGTGATCGCACCGGACGGCGCCGTGATCCCCGTCAAGGACGAATGGGAGGGCTGGGCCGTGACGGACTTCCACGTGGTCTACGCGGTCAAGGCCTCCGGACACGTCGCGAACGGCGTCTGGCGCCTGCGCGTGTTCGACGCCCGAGCCGGGAACACGGGCCGCCTCGACGCCTGGTCCCTCCGGTTCTGACCCGCTACCCGCTACCCGCTACCCGCACCCGCCCCTGGTCACCGCGTCGCCCGTCCGCACGGCGCCGGGCTCCAGTACGTCCAGGTACACGCCGAGACAGGACAGCCGGCCGAGCCCGAGGACGGGCACCCGGTGCTCGCGGGCCACCGCGCGCATGATGCCCGGATCGGCGGGGAGTTCGCCATGGCTCAGGGTCGGGACCACGCAGCGGGGCGTGGGCAGCGTGACCCGGAACAGGGCCTCGCCGATCCGCAGCGTCGAGCCCGGCCAGGCGTCCTCGGGGAACCCGGGCCCGCCGGGGACGTCGACCACCAGGTTCGGCCGGAAGCGCCGCGGGTCGAAGTCGCCCGCGGGGTACGCCCGGCGCAGGTGGCGCAGGCTCGCCGTGGTGACGAGGTGGACGGTGCCGTGGTCGAAGAAGGTGCCGGGGGCGACCCGCCCCGTGGTGACGGCGTCTCCGGCCCCGTCCACGGACGCCCCGGCGCGCAGGACGTCCGGGACGCCGCCGTCATACGCGGGAACGGCGCGCTCCAGGGTGCCGTGCTCCGGCGACTTGTCCGAGACGGAGACCCGGCGGCCCAGCAGTCCGGACAGCCGCTCGTCCAGCTCCGGGGCCCCGGCGGGCAGGGCGGTGCCGTCCGGCAGCTCCACCCGGGCCGTTCCGGGGGCGGTCAGCCGGCTCCGGCAGCTCAGCAGCGGCTCCCACTTGCGCGGGTGCTTGGCACTGCCGACCGCACCCGCCTCGTCGAGCACCGCGAACTTCCGGTCTCCGGACAGCCCTTCCTCCGTGACCTTCACGGCTGTCAGCGCCTCGCCGAGCATGGACTTCACCGGATACCGGCGCAATGCCGCCACTGTTCCCATGGACCGATTATGCGATCCCGCCCCTTCGGCGGTCCTTCACCTGCCCGGCTCACGCGCCCGGCTCACGAGGAACCCGGCGGCCTGGGGACGGCGGTCGAAGGTGAGGCGGTCCCAGGTGGGGAAGGCCAGGTCCGTGACGGCGACCGGGCGGCCGGAGGTGTCGTGCACGAGGCGGCGTACGGAGAGGCCGCAGGCCGGGGAGGGGGCCGCCGGGTGGCTGGTGCGGGTCATGGTGATGGTCTCGGAGGTCCGGCCCCGGACGGCGGCCCGCTCCAGCCAGCGGTGCAGCGGCCGCAGGTCCTCGGCGCGGGCGGCGGCCGACCGGTCGAGGTACGGGGCCAGTTCCGGGGTCCGGGCGACGGTGCGCGGGCAGAGGTACGTCACGGCGTGCTGGAGCGTCTCGCCGCCCGGGCCGAGGACGCGGTGGTGGTGGACCAGGGTCCGCGCGGCGCCGCTCATGCCGAGCAGGGCGGCCGGCGAGGGCGGCACGGTGACCAGGGTGAGCCGGTTCACGGTGGCCCCGACGGGGGCGCGGCGCTCCTCGGGGGCGCGGGCCGGGGCTCCGGCGGCGGGGGTGACGGCCGCTCGGGTCC
>NZ_JBHWBP010000620.1:0-2166 GCF_042735575.1 Streptomyces sp. NPDC059564
GGGGTTTTCCTCCAGCCCCGGGGGGCCCTACTCCGTGCGGGCCTGTCTCGCGGCGTCAATCCCGGCCGCGACACCGCCGACCACCACCAGTCGTTCCCTCGCCATCGTCCGCCCCGTCCCGTCCGGTCCCCGCGCTCCGCGCCTACGGGGACCACGCTACGGGCGGATCCGCCCTCAGCCCTCGGAATCGGGCGCGGTTCCGGTGGAGCCGGGCGCGGAAGCAGGTGCGGAAGAGGGCACCGCCGGGGCCGTGCGGGGCGCCGGGACGGGCCTCGGACCCGCCTTCGGCCGGGCCGGACGCAGCCTGCGGTACCCGCGGAACCCGAGCACGGCCAGCGCCACCGTCAGCGCGAACGGCAGCACCACGGCGAGGGCCAGCGACAGGTACCGCACCAGGGTGGTGAACACCGACCAGCCGCCCTTCAGGGCGTCGAGGAAGGAGGGCTCCTCGTCCTTCTTCTTCTCGGCGGCGGCGGGCGCCGGCTCCGAGACCGACAGCGTGATCGTGCCCAGCGCGGTCTGGTCCTTGAGGGCGTTCTGCTGGGCGAGCAGCGACTCCAGGTCCGACTGGCGCCGGCTCAGCTCGCTCTCCAGCATGACCACGTCACTGAGCGCCGAGGCCTTCTCCATCATCTCCCGCACCCGGGCCACGCTGGCCTGCTGCGACTTGACCCGGCTGTCGACGTCCGCGACCTTCTCGGTCACGTCCTGCGCCTCGACCTTCCGGCGCAGCAGCTTCCCGCTGCCCTCCAGGGCGCCGATCACCGCGTCGAAGCGCTCGCCCGGCACCCGCAGGGTCAGCGTCGAGGTCATCCGGCCGTCCCCGCCGCGCTCGGTGGACTCGTTGCCCACGTAGCCGCCCGCGCCCTCGGCCGCCGTACGGGCCGCCGCGAGGGTCTTCTGCGGCTCGGCCGTCTCGATGCCCAGCGTCCCCGTACGGATGATGTGGGGGCGGACCGCGGCCGGAGCCTGCGGGCCCTTCGCGTCCGCCGCCGGGGGAGCGGCCGCCCCGGCCCCCGCCTGCCCCTCGCCCGGCTTGGCCGGGGCGCCGGCCGCGTTCTCCCGGGGCCCGGCCACCGCCTTGTCGCCGGCCGTCGTCGGCCCGTCGGCGCCGCAGCCGGTCAGCGCCAGGGCGCCGGCCAGGGACAGCCCGGCCAGCGCCGCGGCCGAACGGTGTCTCGCGTACGTACGCATCGTCAGTACCCCCCGTGGGATCGGCTGGTGTCGCCGCTTCGACGTCCAGGGTCGGGTCCCCGGTTTCGCACACACGGTCCCGGCGCGGTCCCGATGCGGTCACGGTCCGGCCTCGCCGAGCGGTCTGAGACGATGTGTCCATGGTTGATGCGGACACACGTACGGAACGGCCGGGCTCCCCCGGCCATGTCGTCGTCGTAGGCGGCGGGATCGCGGGCCTCGCGGCCGCCCACCGGCTGCTCGCCGACGGCGCCCGCGTCACCCTGCTGGAGGCCGGACCGCGCCTCGGCGGCAAGCTGTACGCGGGCGAGCTCGCCGGAGCCCGCGTCGACCTCGGCGCCGAGTCCGTCCTCGCCCGCCGCCCCGAAGCCCTGGACCTGGCCCGGGCCGTGGGCCTCGGCGACGCCCTCCAGCCGCCCGCCACCGCCACCGCCCACCTGTGGACCCGCGGCGCGCTGCGCCCCATGCCCCGCGGCCACGTCATGGGCGTCCCGGGCGACACGGCCCCGCTCGCCGCCTCCGGCGTCCTGTCCGCCGAGGGCCTCGCCCGCATCGCCGCCGACACCGCGCTGGCGCCCACCGAGGTCGGCGAGGACGTCGCCGTCGGCGCGTACGTCGCCGCCCGGATGGGCCGCGAGGTCGTGGACCGGCTGGTCGAACCGCTGCTCGGCGGGGTCTACGCCGGCGACGCGTACCGCATCTCGATGCGCGCCGCCGTCCCCGCCCTCTACGAGGCCGTCCGCACCCACCCCACGCTGACCGAGAGCGTCCGCGCCCTCCAGAGCGGGGCCGCCGCGGCCGCCGCCGAACGGGCCACGGTCACCGGCGCGGCCGCCACCGGCTCCTTCTTCGCCGGGATCTCCGGCGGCATCGGCCGGCTCCCGCTCGCCGTCGCCGACGCCTGCCGGGCCGCCGGGGCGCGGATCCTGACCGGCGCCCCGGGCGGCGAGATCCGCCGTACGCCCGAGGGCT
>NZ_JBHWBP010000621.1:0-2131 GCF_042735575.1 Streptomyces sp. NPDC059564
CTCCTGCGCCTCGGCGAAGTTGTAGCCCGAGAACGCCAGGGCGACCACCGAGGCGACGCTCGCGACCCAGGTGTGCCCCGTACGGAGGTGCTGCTTCACGAGATCGCCCATGCGTCCAGCGTGAGCCGGGCCCCCCTCCGCCGCCCGTCCGCCTGGGCCGGCCGGGGGAGTGCGGAAGGGGGGCGCCGGCAGGTGCCGGGCGCCCCCCTTCCGACCGTACGGCTACGGCAGCGCCAGCATCCGCTCCAGCGCGAGCTTCGCGAAGCTCTCCGTCTCCTTGTCGACCTGGATCTGGTTGACGAGGTTGCCCTCGGCCAGGGACTCCAGGGTCCACACCAGGTGGGGGAGGTCGATGCGGTTCATCGTCGAGCAGAAGCAGACCGTCTTGTCGAGGAAGACGACTTCCTTGTCCTCCGCGGCGAAACGGTTCGCCAGCCGCCGGACCAGGTTCAGCTCGGTGCCGATGGCCCACTTGGAGCCGGCCGGGGCCGCCTCCAGCGCCTTGATGATGTACTCCGTCGAGCCGACGTAGTCCGCGGCCGCCACGACCTCGTGCTTGCACTCGGGGTGGACGAGGACGTTCACCCCGGGGATCCGGGCCCGCACGTCGTTGACCGAGTCGACCGAGAACCGGCCGTGCACCGAGCAGTGGCCGCGCCACAGGATCATCTTCGCGTTCCGCAGCTGCTCGGCGGTCAGGCCGCCGTTCGGCTTGTGCGGGTTGTACAGCACGCAGTCGTCCAGGGACATGCCCATGTCGCGGACGGCGGTGTTGCGGCCCAGGTGCTGGTCGGGGAGGAACAGCACCTTCTCGCCCTGCTCGAAGGCCCACTCCAGGGCCTTCTTCGCGTTGGACGACGTACAGATCGTGCCGCCGTGCTTGCCGGTGAAGGCCTTGATGTCGGCGGAGGAGTTCATGTACGAGACGGGGACCGTCGCACCGGCGACGCCGGCCTCGGTCAGCACGTCCCAGCACTCCGCGACCTGCTCGGCGGTGGCCATGTCGGCCATCGAGCAGCCGGCCGCGAGGTCGGGCAGGACGACCTTCTGGTCGTCCGAGGTCAGGATGTCCGCCGACTCGGCCATGAAGTGCACGCCGCAGAAGACGATGTACTCGGCCTCCGGCTTGGCGGCCGCGTCCTTGGCCAGCTTGAAGGAGTCGCCGGTGACGTCGGCGAACTCGATGACCTCGTCACGCTGGTAGTGGTGGCCGAGGATGAAGACCTTGTCCCCGAGCTTCTCCTTGGCCGCGCGGGCGCGGGCCACCAGGTTCGGGTCCGACGGCGAGGGCAGGTCGCCGGGGCACTCCACCCCGCGCTCGCTCTTGGGGTCGGCCTCACGGCCGAGCAGCAGCAGGGCAAGGGGCGTCGGCTGGACGTCCAAGGGCTGGGCGGTGGTCACGACACGCACCCTTTCTGTTCTGCGACAAGGGACTTCAGGAGAGACATCGCTTCGACTTCTCGTCTATTTGACGTTATCTATGATAGCCGCTTCACGTCACTTTGACGATGCCGATAGTGTCGATGTGACGCATTCGCCCCGCCGACGGCGTTCCACTCCACCGGCCCTCTTCGAGGGGTCCACCGCTCCGCCCGGGTGTGCGAGCATGAATATCTGAAACAAGGCGCCGGACCCGGAATGAATCCGCGGTCCCGCTGGTTGCCACCGACGGCAAGAGTCCGACGTTTCCCCAGCCTCCGGCGGGGAGCCGCCCACTTCGGGAGTGAATGCAGATGTCCGTACAGGACGACAAGACCACTGTGAGCGACGGCATCCTCCTGTCCGACGCCGCCGCCGAGAAGGTCAGGACCCTGCTGGAGCAGGAAGGCCGCGATGACCTGGCGCTGCGCGTCGCCGTCCAGCCCGGTGGCTGCTCCGGCCTGCGCTACCAGCTCTTCTTCGACGAGCGTTCCCTCGACGGCGACGTCGTCAAGGACTTCGACGGCGTCAAGGTCGTGACCGACCGGATGAGCTCCCCGTACCTGCACGGCGCCTCGATCGACTTCGTCGACACCATCGAGAAGCAGGGCTTCACCATCGACAACCCGAACGCCACCGGCTCCTGCGCCTGCGGCGACTCGTTCAGCTAAACCCGGCTGACCCCGCACGACCGAGGGCCCGGCCGCCGGAC
>NZ_JBHWBP010000622.1:0-2109 GCF_042735575.1 Streptomyces sp. NPDC059564
GGACGGTGGAGCGGTGCTCCGGGGAGGAGCCCGGGCCGGAGCCCGGCGCGGCGGCCGCCCGCCCGGCGGGCAGGGTGGCCGCGGTGGCGGCGGCGAGGGCGACGGCCAGGAGGGCCCGGCGCGGCGTGGGTGCGGTCATCTGCGTGGCCCCCAGGGCTCGGTGCGGTGGTTCGGCGTCCACCCTTCCAGTTCCCGGCCGCCGGGCGGCGAAGCCCCCGGCACGTGTCGGGGGTGACGCGGGGGCGGGCCGTACGCTGGCCGGGTGGAGCCACACCAGTCACTCGATGCACTCGCGCGGGAGTTCGCCGCCCTGCCGCCCTCGCTCGGCCCGGTCCGGGTGATCGGCGTCGACGGGCACGCCGGCTCCGGGAAGAGCACCTTCGCCGGGCACCTGGCCCGCGCGCTGGGCGGGGCGCCGGTGCTGCACCTGGACGACGTGGCCACCCACGAGGAGCTGTTCGGCTGGGAGGAGCGGCTGCGGGTCCAGGTACTGGAGCCGCTGGCCGCGGGCCGGGCCGCGCACTGGGCCCCGTACGACTGGGTGGCACGCCGCTTCGGCGCGCCGCGCGTCCTGGAGCCGGCTCCGGTGCTGGTCGTCGAGGGGGTCGGGGCCGGGCGGCGGGCGCTGCGGCCGCACCTGGCGCGGCTGCTGTGGATGGAGACCCCTCGTGAGGAGTCCTGGGGGCGTGGGCGAAACCGGGACGGGCGCGAACTTTCCGACTTCTGGGACGGATGGGAGCGCGCGGAGCTCGCGCACTTCTCCAACGACCCTTCGCGCCCCTACGCGGACGCCCTGGTACGCCAGAGCGGTACGGGATACGAGTGGACTTCCGGGGCCCCTGCGGCCTCGGGAACGAGCCCGACGGTGACCGAACGTCACGGGCTCCCCCAGGCCTGAGCACCCCCGCGGAACCGGCCGCACGGGCCTGCTCCGAGCCGCTTGACCGGGGCCCGGGAACGGCCTTACGTTCTGAATGCGCGGTCTGCGAAGGCCGCTGCGGACGCGAAGCCCCCGATTGTTCCCCCGTGATCGGGGGCTTCGTTCTGCCCCGGACCGGTTCCGGCGGGGCGTGGGGCGCGCTGCCGCACCCACCGGCCCTCACCCTGAGTTACGCCGCGCGTCCCGGGCCCGCTCGCGACCCGTACCCACCGCACCCTGGGTAAGGTGCGTCACCGCAGGTACGATGCAGCCCTGATTTCATCGGCGGGGTGGACAACTCGCGTGCGCGGCGCGGAGGTTGCCGCGCACCACGGGGCTGGCTTGTGGGGGATGTGATGGACTTCGGCATGCCGGGCAGCGCACACGCCCCGGCCGAACTCGCCTGGCTGCGCGGGGTCGACGCCTGCACGATGGGCGCGTACCCGCAGGCCGAGGAGGAGTTCCGGGCGGCCGTCAGGCTCGATCCCGCCATGGCCGACGCCTGGCTGGGCCTGCACGCGCTGCGGGTGGACACGACCAACGCGTTATTGCGCATGTACGCCCACCGCGACCGCTTCGGCGAGCAGCGGACCCGCCACCGGCGGACCCTGAACTCCTGGTACTGGCTGGGCTGGTGGGTGCAGCCGGTGCTGGAGAGCCGGCGGGACCTGCTGCTGGCGCACGCCTCGCACTGGCTGGACGGCCGGCACGTGCCCGAGCTGGACCAGGCGCTCGCCGCACTGCCGCCGGTGGACACCGATCCGCAGGTGCGGTTCCTGCACGCCTGCCGGGCCTACCTGGTCAAGGACTGGGAGCAGCTCGTACGGCACACCGAGCCGCTGGTGGACGATCCGCTGCTGGGGATCGAGGCGGGACTCTTCGGCGGGATGGCCCGGGTCCGCCTCGAGATGTACGGGCAGGCGGAGCCGATGCTGTCGGCGGCCCTGATGCGCTGCCGCAGCGAGCAGCCGCAGCGCAAGGAGCTGCGGTACTGGCTGGCGCGGGCGCACGAGGGGACCGGGCGCAGCGCGGCGGCGCTGCCGCTGTACCGGGCGGTGCACCGGGTGGACCCGGCGTTCATGGACACGGCGGCCCGGCTGACGGCCATCGCGGACAGCAGTGACCCCGACGACATGGCCGGGTACGCCGGCTACGGCGGGCACACCGCCGAGGGCTTCGCGGGGCACGGG
>NZ_JBHWBP010000623.1:0-2091 GCF_042735575.1 Streptomyces sp. NPDC059564
GGCGCGATGGCCCGTACGCGGGGGGCGGCCCGGGGGGCGGCACCGGCGGGCGCGGCGGGCACGCCGGGGTGGGGGGGGCCGGGGGGTTCCGGAGTTCCGGGGGCTTCGGGGAGCGCCGACGGCGGTTCCGGCGGAGCGGCGGGGGTGACGTTCAGGTCGGGCGTGTCCGCTTCCGGGACGGCGTCCGCCTCGGCGAGGCGGTCCAGGAGGGAGGCGTACGCCTCGCGCTTGCGCCCGCGC
Organism: Streptomyces sp. NPDC059564; assembly: GCF_042735575.1. Lineage (NCBI taxonomy): Bacteria > Bacillati > Actinomycetota > Actinomycetes > Kitasatosporales > Streptomycetaceae > Streptomyces > Streptomyces sp. NPDC059564. Next base: position 241 of record NZ_JBHWBP010000623.1, read on the forward strand.
GGTTCGGTGCGGCCCGTCTCCCAGGAGCGGACGGTGGCCGCGGTGACTCCCACCGCCGTCGCCACCTCCTCGTGGCTCAGCTGGGCCGCTTCGCGCAGCCTGCGGCGTTCCTTGGGGGACGGCAGACCCAGCTCCGAGTCGGAGGTCGTCTCGACGCCTTGTGTCATGCCACTCTCCCCGCGACCCGGCAGCCCTGGGCGATAAAGTACATAAACGTATATTGAGCGACACCACGGGCATTCGCCTGTTACCCGCCCATAGCGCGTGTCGTTGGCACCATGGCGGGGTGACCCAAGTGACCGAACGCGGGACCTCGTTGCCGACGGCCCCGCGGGCCGTCGTGCGGCGGCGTTCGCCCGCCGCCGCCGCGTGTGTGCTGGGCGGCGCCGTGGCCGCCGGACTGGGGCTCGGCTTCCTGGCCGTGCTCGTGATCGTGCTGTGGATCAGCTCCCCCTATCCCGACAGCGGCCCCGGCGGCGCGCTGCACCTCGCCGCCGGGCTGTGGCTGATGGCCCACGGGACGGAACTCGTCCGCTACGAGACCCTCTCCGGGGTGCCCGCGCCCGTCGGGCTGACGCCGTTGCTGCTGGTGGCGCTGCCGGTGCTGCTGATGCGGCGCGCGGCGCGGCTCGGCAGTGCGTCCGGGGGCGGCGCCGGGATGGGGGAGGAGCCGGACGAGGTGCTGCCGGGCGGGGTCGTGTTCTCCGCCGTCACCTGCGGGTACCTGAGCGTCGGGGCGCTGGCCACGGTCTACGCCGCAGGTGGGCCGATGCCGGCCGATCCGCTCAGCGCGGCCTGGCACGTCCCGCTGGTGGCGGCGCTGGCCGGGGCCGCCGGGGTGTGGTCGGCGAAGGGGCGGCCGCTCGGGCCCCTGCCGGAGTGGATTCCGGGGAGCGTACGGAGGGCCATCGCGCGCCCCCGATACGCGCTGGCGCTGCGCTCCGGCGCGGCCGGGGTCCTGGTCCTGCTGGGCGGCGGCGTCCTGCTCGTCGGCGCCTCGCTGGCGTGGCACGGGGCGGAGACGCAGTCCTCGTTCCTGACGCTGACCGGGGTGTGGTCCGGGCGGTTCGCGGTGCTGCTGCTCGCGCTCGCGCTGATCCCGAACGCCATGGTGTGGGGCGCGGCGTACGGGCTGGGGCCCGGGTTCGCGGTGGGGGCGGGGGTGACGGTGACGCCGTTCGGCTTCCCGGGGGCGCCGGCCCTGCCGAGGTTCCCGCTGCTCGCGGCGCTGCCGCCGGAGGGGCCGGGGACGCCGGTCACCTGGGCGGCGGCCGGGGTGCCCGTGGCGGCCGGGCTGGTGGTGGGGTGGTTCGCGGTGCGGCGGGCGCGGGAGGTCTCGTCGGGGGAGACCGCGCTGACGGCGGCACTGGGTGCGGTGGTGTGCGGGCTGGCGATGGCCGGCCTGGCGGCGGCTTCGGCGGGGCCGCTGGGGTCGCGGGCGCTGGCCGGGTTCGGGCCCGTGTGGTGGGCCGTTGGCGGCGCGGCGGCGGGGTGGACGCTGGTGCTGGCGGTGCCGTTGGCGGTGGGGGTGCACGTGTGGCGGACGCGGCCTGCGTCTGGCGGGGTGGGGGAGGACGCGTGGCACGACTCCGGGGTGCGGGAGTTGCGGTGGGCGGCGCTTCGGCGTGCCGCGCAGCCGGTTGCTCCGCCGGTTCCGGTGGTGGCGGTTGCTCCGGCCGAGCCGGTTGCTCCGCCCGTTGCGGCGGGGGCTCCCCCCGAGCCGGTGGCTCCCCCCGAGCCGGTGGCTCCGCCGGTGCCGGAGGTGCCGTTGCTGCCGCCGGTGGTGGGGGCGCGGGTGCTGGCGCGGCGGCGGCCCCCGTCCTGAAAGCCCCTGGGGCTCCGCCCCAGACC
>NZ_JBHWBP010000624.1:0-2089 GCF_042735575.1 Streptomyces sp. NPDC059564
CGGGGGGGGGGGTGGGCGGCGGCTGGCGGGGGGGGGCGCGGCGGCCCGCCCCACGCCGCAACGGCCACCGGGTGCTCGCGGTGGTCCGCGGCAGCGCCGTCAACCAGGACGGCGCGTCCAACGGCCTCACCGCCCCCAGCGGCCGCGCCCAGCGGCTCGTCATCCGGCAGGCACTCGCCAACGCCGGACTGTCCACCGCCGACGTCGACGTGGTCGAGGGGCACGGCACGGGCACCAGGCTCGGCGACCCCATCGAAGCCACCGCGCTGCTGGCCACGTACGGCCAGGACCGCTCCGAGGACCGGCCGCTGTGGCTGGGCTCGCTCAAGTCCAACATCGGGCACACCCAGGCCGCCGCCGGAGCGGGCGGCATCATCAAGATGGTGCAGGCGCTGCGGCACGGCGTGCTTCCCAGGACCCTGCACGCCGAGGAACCGTCCCCGCACGTGGACTGGAGCACCGGCGCCGTCCGGCTGCTGACCGAGCCCGTCGCCTGGGCCGCGGCCGACCGCCCCCGGCGGGCGGGGGTCTCGTCCTTCGGGATGAGCGGGACCAACGCCCACGTCATCATCGAGGAAGCGCCGCCCGCCGGCCCCCGCCCCGAAGAGCCCGTTCCGCGGTCCCCGGCCGGATCGCAGGCGGTGCCGCTGCTGCTGTCGGCCCGTACGGGTGCGGCGCTGGAGGAGCAGGCCGGACGCCTCGCCGGGCTGCTGCGCGAGGACCGGACCCCGCCGCGCGACGTCGCGTACGCCCTCGCCACCACCCGTACCCTCTTCGCCGAGCGCGCCGTGGTCGTCGGCGAGGACCGCGACGAACTGGTCGCGGCCCTGGACGCGCTCGCCTCCGGCGGCTCCCACGAGCTCGCGGTCCGCGGCGCGGCCGCATCCCCCGTCCAGCCGGTGTTCGTCTTCCCCGGCCAGGGCTCCCAGTGGGCGGGCATGGCCGTCGAACTCCTCGACACCTCGCCCGTCTTCCGCGACCGGATCGCCTCCTGCGGGGAGGCCCTGGCCCCCCACGTGGACTGGTCCCTCGAGGACGTACTGCGAGGCGCGGACGGCGCCCCCGCGCTGGAGGGCCCGGACGTCATCCAGCCGGTGCTGTGGGCCGTGATGGTGGCGCTCGCCGAGCTGTGGCGTTCCTGCGGGGTCCGCCCGGCCGCCGTCGTCGGCCACTCGCAGGGCGAGATAGCGGCCGCCGTCGTCGCCGGGGCACTGACCCTCGCGGACGGCGCCCGGCTCGTGGCCCGCCGCAGCGCCCTGCTGGTGCGGCTGGCCGGACAGGGCGGCATGGTGTCCGTTCCGCAGTCCGAGGCCGAGGTCACCGAGCGGCTCGCCCGCTGGCAGGGCCGGCTGAGCGTGGCCGCGGTCAACGGGCCGCGCACCGTGGTCGTCTCCGGCGACCTGGACGCGCTGGCCGAACTCGTCGACGCCTGCACGGCCGACGGAGTACAGGCCAAACGCGTCAGGGTGGACCTGGCCTCGCACTGCGCCCAGGTCGAGGCGGTACGCGACGAACTGGCCGCGGAACTCGCCCCGATCGACCCGAGCGCGCCGAAGATCCCGTTCTGCTCCACGGTGACGGGCGAACCCCTCGACACCGCGCCCGACGCCGCGTACTGGTACCGCAACCTCCGCCAGACCGTGTGCTTCGAACAGGCCACCCGGCGCCTGCTCGCGGACGGGCACCGGGTGTTCATCGAGATCAGCCCGCACCCGGTGCTGCTGTACGGACTCCAGGACACCCTCGACGACGCGCGTACGGGCGGTCCCGCCGAGGCCGTCGTGCCGACCCTGACCCGCTCCGCGGGCGGCGCCCGGCGCTTCCTCGGCTCACTGGGCGAGGCGCACGCGAACGGCGTTCCCGTCGACTGGACCGCGGTGTTCGGCCGCCCCGCCGGCACACCGGCCGAGCTGCCGACGTACGCCTTCCAGCGGCAGCGGTACTGGCTCGACACACCCGCCACGACCGAGGACGCGGCCCCGGTGCCCCAGTCCGCCGCGGACGCCGAGTTCTGGGCGGCCGTGGAACGCGAGGACCTGGCCTCCCTCGCCGGGGAACTCCGCTTCGACGCGGACACCACCCTGCGCGC
>NZ_JBHWBP010000625.1:0-2085 GCF_042735575.1 Streptomyces sp. NPDC059564
CGCCCGCACTATGGGAGCGGATCACGGCATCCGCCCAGGCCCGGTTGCAGGACCCCGGACTCAGTCCCCAGGCCATCGCCGACCAGCACGGCATCTCCCTGCGCTACCTGCACCGGCTCTTCCAGCTCCAGGGCACCACCGTCAACGCCTGGGTGCGGACGCGACGGCTGGAGTCGGCGCGCGAGGAGCTGACCCGGGCCGGCGCGGCCCACCGGTCGATCGGGGCGCTGGCCGCCCGCTGGGGCTTCGCCAACCCCGCCCACTTCAGCCGGACGTTCCGCGAGACGTACGGGATGTCGCCGGTGCAGTGGCGCGCCGCGCATCTCGGGCCCCGACGCACGGCGGGCACTGTGCCCGGAAAGGCAAGACCCGGGGCACTGTCAGCATGATGGCACCCGCGCTCGGCTCCTAGCTTTCCCCGTATGCGGTTACGGCGGAAGGAACGGAAATGAAGCGCAGAGCGGTGGCGTTGCTGCTGCCCGCCCTCATGGTGGCGATGAGCGTCGTGGGATCCGGGACGCCCTCCTCGGCCCAGGGCGATACGGGTGTCGCCCCCGACCGGACCACGGCGGTGGGTCCCCAGTACGACACCACGCACGTCTACGTCACCCCCGGAACGGTGGACGCGTTCGTCGCCAGCTGGGGCGCTACCTTCGGCGGGACCCACACGGACAAGGTCCTCACCACGGTCACGCCGACGCCCAGCCGGGCCGAGTCGGAACTGGTGATGTCGCCCGTCGGCACCCTGTCCGTCTTCGACTTCAAGACGCCCGTCCCCCATCCGTTCGGCGCCGAACGGACGGGCTGGCTCGTGAGCGACTTCGACAAGGGCGTCCGACTGGCCAGGCAGAGCGGTGCGCAGCTGGTCGTCGCGCCCTTCGACGACCCCATCGGACGGGACGCGATCGTCCAGTTCCCGGGCGGCGTCAACGCGCAGCTGTACTGGCACACGAAGGCGCCGTCGTACCAGCCCCTGGAGTCCGTCCCGGACAACCGCGTCTACCTGACGCCCGATTCGGCCGGCCCGTTCCTCCGCTCCTGCCTGCGGTTCACCGGGGGGCGGATCGTCTCCGACCAACGGGCGGCGGACGGCGGCGACATCGGATCGCCCGGCGGGACGTATCGCCGGATCGTCATCCGCTCCGCGTTCGGCAACACGGTCGTGAGCGTCACCGACGGCCACCTTCCCCACCCGTTCGGGCGGGAGACCACCGGCTACGGGGTGAAGGACCTCGCCGTGACACTGCGGAAGGCCCAGTCGGCGGGGGCGAGCGTGCTGTGGGGCCCGTACACCGGCGGCGACGGCCGCTCCAGCGCCATGGTGCAGTTCCCCGGCGGGTACGTGGCCGAACTGCACCAGGACAGTGATCACAGGTGACCCCGCACCTTCGGCACATGAGGGAAAGGGACACCACCATGTCCGCAGCCAAGCGATGGTCACGGACCGGTCTGCTGGCCACAGCCCTGGCAGCGAGCCTCACCGTCACGGTGACCGGCCCGGCGACCGCCGCCACCGGCCCGGTCTCGGACGCACGCTTCCTCGCGCATCTGAACATGACCGACGGACAGCGACCGGAGAACATGGCCCTGGAGCCGGGCGGCGGCGCGGACGTCACGTTCGCCTTCTCCCGCCAGGTCGCCCGCATCACCCCCGACGGCCGGGCGCACGTCCTGGCCACCCTGCCGCCGCCCCCGGCCGGATCCGTCACCCCGGTCCTGGGCTCGCCGTTCCTCGGAGGCATCGTCCGCGCGCACGACGGGACGCTGTACTTCGCGTACGCCACGGGCACCGGTGACCTGACCGGTGTGTGGCGCCTGCGCCCCGGCGGCACCCCGCGGCGCATCGCCGCCCTCCCGGCGGACAGCCTGCCCAACGGCCTGGCACTCGACGGGCACAGCGGTCTGCTGTACGTGGCCGATTCGGCCCTCGGCACCGTCTGGCGGGTGCCCGAGGGGGGCGGCGCCCCGACCCGGTGGGCCACCGCCGCCGAGCTGCGGCCCACCGGATTCCTGGGCGCCAACGGGATCAAGATCCACAACGGGGCGGCCTGGGTGACCAACCTGGACCAGGGCGCCGTGCTTCGC
>NZ_JBHWBP010000626.1:0-2036 GCF_042735575.1 Streptomyces sp. NPDC059564
GCCCGAGCCGGTCCCCGTGGTGGCCGCCGAGCCCGTGGCCGAGCCGGCGCCCCAGCCGGTGGCCGAGCCCGCGGTGGCCGAGCCCGCAGTCGCCGAGCCCGCCGTCGCCGTTGCCGTGCCCGCCGCCGGGATGCCGGTGGCGCAGACCCCGGTTCCGGCCCGTCACGCCGGTCCGCCGACCACCGGCCCGGAGTACCTGGACGTTTCGCAGCCGGAGGCTCCCGTCGCCCCGGTGGCGCAGGCCGCCGAGATCCCGCCGCAGCCCGGTACGCCGTGGGCGGTCGAGCCCGTACCGGCCGCCGCTGCCGCGGAGCCCGTCGCAGAGGCCGCCGTGGCGCCGCAGCCGGAGCCGGAGGCGTCCCCCGAGGCCGCCCAGGCACCCGAGCCCGCCGCCGAAGCCGCCCCCGAGGCCCCGGAAGCACCGGAGCCCGCCGAGGCTCCGCAGCCGCAGGCCCCCGAAGCCCCGGAGGCCGTCGAGCCCGCGGCGGCCGTCGAGCCCGCGGCGGCCGTCGAGCCCGCGGCGGCCGTCGAGGCCGCGGCGGCCGTCGAGGCCCCGGCCGCGCCGGAGGTCCCCGGGGCGCCCGAGGCCCAGACCCCCGCCGAGCCGGTCGCGGCCGCCCCGGAGGCCGTGGAGCCGCCGGCCCCGGAGGTCCCCGCGGAAACGGTGGTGCAGGCCCCCGTCGACGTACCGGCGGAGCCTGAGCCGCAGCCCGCCGAGCCGGTGGAGGCCGCCACGGCCGAGCCCGCCGAGCCCGCCCAGCCCCTCGCCCCGGCCGCCGCCTTCGAGAGCCCCGAGGCTCCCGAAGCCCAGGAGGAGCCGCAGGAGGCCCCCGAGGCTCCCGAGGCCCCCGAGGACCCGGCCGCCCCCGAGTCCGTCCCGGCCGGCGAGGCCGCCCCCGCGTACGACGACGCCGAGCGCGAGGCCGTCCTGCGCGTCATGCGCGAGCGCCGCGACATCCGCAAGGGCTTCCGTACCGACCCCATCCCGCACGAGGTGCTGCTCCGCGTCCTGGAGGCCGCCCACACGGCGCCCAGCGTCGGCCACTCGCAGCCCTGGGACTTCGTCGTCATCCGCTCCGCCGAGACCCGCCGGACGATGCACGAGCTCGCCCAGCACCAGCGCGAGGCCTACGCCAAGTCGCTGCCCAAGGGCCGGGCGAAGCAGTTCAAGGAACTCAAGATCGAGGCCATCCTCGACACCCCGGTGAACATCGTCGTCACCGCCGACCCCACCCGCGGCGGCCGCCACACCCTCGGCCGGCACACCCAGCCGCAGATGGCCCCGTACTCCTCAGCCCTCGCGGTCGAGAACCTCTGGCTCGCCGCGCGCGCCGAGGGCCTCGGCGTCGGCTGGGTCAGCTTCTTCGACGAGCGCGAGATGGTCCGCGCGCTCGGTCTGCCGGAGCACCTGGAGGTCGTCGCGTACCTGTGCGTCGGGTACGTGGACGAGTTCCCGGAGGAGCCCGAGCTGGCCCAGGCGGGCTGGTCCCAGCGCCGTCCGCTGTCCTGGGTCGTGCACGAGGAGACGTACGGTCGCCGCGCGCTGCCCGGCGAGGCGCCGCACGACCTGCTCTCCGAGACGGTCGCCAGCATCCGCCCGCTCGACGCGAAGGCGCTGGGCGAGGCGTGGGAACGCCAGAAGCGCATGACGAAGCCGGCCGGCGCGCTGGGCATGCTGGAGATCATCTCCGCGCAGCTGTCCGGCCTCTCGCGGGTCTGCCCGCCGCCGATCCCGGAGCCGGCGGCGGTCGCGATCTTCGCCGGTGACCACGGGGTGCACGCCCAGGGCGTCACCCCCTGGCCCCAGGAGGTCACCACGCAGATGGTGGCCAACTTCCTCGGCGGCGGCGCGGTCTGCAACGCCTTCGCCAACCAGGTCGGCGCGGAGGTCTGCGTCATCGACGTCGGCGTGGCCGGGGACCTCCCCGCCACCCCGGGCCTGCTCCCGCGCAAGGTCCGCCCGGGCACGGCCGACCTCTCGGTCGGCCCGGCGAGGACCCGCGAGGAAGCGATCGCGGCCATCGAGGTCGGCATCG
>NZ_JBHWBP010000627.1:0-2017 GCF_042735575.1 Streptomyces sp. NPDC059564
TTCAGTGAGCCACTCAGCCACAAACACGCTCAACCAACCTGCACAACACCAGGTCAGGAGCATGACGACTACTCAGTTTCACTGAGCGCCGACAACAACGGCAGGCGGGCTAGTCGAAGTCGGCCACGAGGACCGTCGCGTTGTCGGCCCGTTCTCCACTGTGGGCGATCGCGGCTTCTACCAGGGTCCGGGCAGCCTTCTGGGGGCCTCCGGTGAGGTAGTCGCTGATCGCAATCTCGGCGTCCTCCAACGGTTCGTAGGCTCCGTCACTGGCCAGGACCAACCTGCCACTGGCGGGAGCCATGACCGACCCCAGAGGGGCACTCGGAGTAGTGTCGCCGAGGTAGGAAGTGACCCGGTTGCGGGCGTAGGGCTCTGGCTCCAGCTCCATGTCGATGAGCACCTGCCGCATGTTGTGATCGGTCGTCAGTCGCCTTACCGGCCTGGTGGGTGCTGGGAGGAAGTAGGCGCGGGCGTCGCCACACCACGCGATGTGGAGCGGCTTGCCGGGCTCGGCGACCGCGACGACGGCGACTGCGGAAGGCATGTACTGGCCGTACCAGCCCTCTTCGGCGACCTCGGCGACCCGTGCCGCGTGGATCTGCTGCAAGCCCTCCAAGGCCCCGTTGCGGGCAGCTGCGCGGGCCAGTCGGCGCGCGGCGGTCCGCGTCCAGGCCTGTACGGCATCATCGCTGCCAATCCCGTCGAGCAGGACGTAGGCGCGGCGTCCCTGGTGGGTGTAGGTGGCGGTGGCGTCGCACTGGTGGGAGCGGCCGCCGATCAGCTGGGCCGTGCTGTGGGTGCTCATGGTGCCTCCGGTCTGGGGTGGAAGGGGGCGGGAGGGTTCTCCCGCCCCCGTGGGCGGTGCTGCCGGGGAGAGCGGCAGTCAGACGGTCATGAGGCTGAAGGCGCGTTCCATGACGTCGTCGGCGGTGCCGGAGATCACGCGCTCGGCGCGGGCGGCCTTCTTCAGGTCCGGGCTGGCGCCGCGTGCGGGGGCGATGTGGTTGGTGTACTCGGTGATCGCGTTGTAGCCCGCCCACGCAGTTCCCCGAATGCCGGCCTGGGTGTCGGCCTGCTCGAACAAGTTGCGGATGGTGTTCCAGCGGCTGAGCTGGTTGGTCTTCTTCCGCGTGGTGTCGGCGTTGGAAACCGGCCACAGCTGCTCGACCACCGTGCGGAGCATCGGGGTGGTCATCTCCGCATCCAGCATGCGCTGCGCGGCCTTCTCGAACTCCTCGGCGTACCTGAACGTCAGCCCCAGAGCCTGACGGGCCTGCGCGATACGGCTGCGCGCACCGGAGGTGTGACGGACGGTGTACTTGCTCTTCGCCGCGCTGAGCCCCGCTCGAAGGGTGTTGGCGCAGACGACACGGACGGGCGTGACGACGATCCGGAAGGCGCTGGATCCGTCGTGCGAGTTGAACGCGGCGATGTAGAGATCCACCTTGTCGCTGTGGCTGATGGTCATCGTCTGCGGGAGCTTCATCGTCAGGAAGACCTGTCGGCCGCCTCGGAGGGACCCGGCGGTCTCGAAGTGGGCCCCGGACTCGTCAACGAGATAGTTGAGAAACTCCGCGTGCTCCTCGTTCTGCACCGGCACGTAATCGGTGCCGACGACTCCCAGAGACTCGGGGCGCCCGCTCTTGGGGTGGGTGCGCACGGTCGCCCGGTGGTTGGGAACCTCCATCATGGTCGCGCCCTCGGCCGTCAGCTCTGTCGCGCTCAGCCCGACAAGGCGGACGTTCCAGTTGTCGAGGGCGGCCAGGCGCATGGCGTCCTCAGCGGTCAGCGCGCTGGTGGTGACGGTCCCCAGCTGGTGCCAGGAGTCCTCACGGGCGCTGACGAAAGCGGCCGTGCCGTCGCTGAACTGCTCGATCTCGTGTGCCACGGGAACTTCTCCTTCTCGGTGTTCTGCGGTGGGGCGGGGGTGCCACTCCCCCGCCGCCGGAGTGCTGGGGGGAGCCCTGGGGGGCGGGGGGGGACGCGGGTATCGAGGCGCGGTCGCTGTAGGGGT
>NZ_JBHWBP010000628.1:0-2016 GCF_042735575.1 Streptomyces sp. NPDC059564
GCGGCCCGCACAAGGTGGAGCCCGGACCGGAGGGCGCGTACGACCTGGAGGTCAGGTCGGGGAACGCGGAGAACTCGGTGGTCACGGAGTGACCCCCTCCGGCGCGGACCGGCGGTGCGCGCCGCCGATGTCCGCCTGACGCAACTCAGCCCGGCGCGCGTGGGACGCGCGCCGGGCTGCTGCCCGCCCAGACGGGTCCGGGCACGGAGCACCCCGGCCGGGATACGGCCGGGGTGACAGGTTCACGCCGCGCTGGTGACGAACTCGGACCAGACTGCCTTGCCCGCGGCCGCGTGGCTCTCGAACCCCCAGGCGGAGGCCAGGGACGCGACGATCGCCATGCCCCGGCCGCCGGTTTCCCCCTCCGCGGCCCGGTTCATGTGCGGGACCGTCAACGGATCACCGTCCTCCACCTCCACCCGGAGGTGGGCGTCGTCGGCGTCGATCCGCACCTGGAAGACCGGACGTCCTCCCGCGGTGCTGCTGCCGTACTTGACCGCGTTGGAGGCGAGCTCGGACGCGCACAACAGGATGTCGTCGGCGTGCCTGGTCACGTGCCACTCCTCCAGGGTCCGGGCGATGAAGGTCCTAGCAGCCGCGACCGATTCGGGTACGGAGGTGAAAGTGTGCTCTGCGTGGTCGTGCCTGGTCATGGGAGGTCACTTCCCGTCGCCGCAGTGGGGCTCGCAGAGCCTGGCGGCACGCTCGTGTCTCGGGAGTCGGGTCATCGGTGGGGCCCCGGCCGGGGCCGTGTCCATCACGCGAGAGGCGGTGTCGCCTGTCTGCCCACCAGTGAGCCACGGAAGTGGCACGGGCTGCTTCGTCCAGACGGTCGAGCCAGGGGGCTACCGTGCCGTCGTCCCCGGCGGCGGCCCGTGGTCAGCGTGAGGGTCGTCTGCTGCCCGCCAGCTTGTCGACGTAGTCCTCGGCCACGTGCGGGGGCCGGGGCCCGCGCTGCCGCCTCGCCACCTCGATCACCAGTGCCGTCGCGATGACACCGAGGTGGCTGAAGCCCTGCGGGAAGTTCCCCAGCTGGCTGCGCGTGACCGGGTCGTACTCCTCCGCGAGCAACCCGAGGTCACTCGCGCAGCCGAGGACCAGTTCGAGCCTGCTCTCCGCTTCCTCCACCCTGCCCACGACCGCGAGGGAACTCGCCAGCCAGAGCGTGCAGAAGAGGAAGCTCCCTTCCTCCCCGGTCAGGCCGTCGGCGCCCCTGTACCGGTAGACGTGTCCGTCGCGCGTGAGGTCGGCGGCGATCCGGTCGATGGTGGCCGCTGCCTTCGGGTCGTCCGGCGGGACGAACCCGCGGAGGATCAGTTGCAAGGCCGAGGCGTCGAGCGCGGCGCTGTCGAACGCCTGCATGAACGCGCCGGTCTCGGCGTCCACTCCCCGTTGCTCGATCTCGGCACGGATCTCGTCCCGTACGCACACCCAGCGCTCCCTCAGTTCCGGTCCCGCGGCCAGGTGCGGGTGGCGGTCGAGCATGTGGATCGCCGATTCGAGGGCGAGCCACGCCATGAGCTTGGAGAACACGAAATGACGTCGTCCCGAGCGGAACTCCCAGATGCCTTCGTCGGGTTCACGCCATCGGGCGATGGCCAGCTCCACGACGTCGTGCACGAACATCACGCGCTCGGGGCGCACGTCGTCGCCGCGCAGCTGCATGGTGAAGTTCAGTGCCGCGAGCAGCTCGCCGTAGACGTCCAGCTGGAACTGGTCCCATGCCCCGTTGCCGACGCGTACGGGACGCGAACCGCGGTAGCCCTCCAGATGGTCGAGGCGGACCTCGTCCAGGGCGCTCTCGCCGCCGATCCCGTACATCACCTGCAGCCCTTTGGCGCTTCCGGCGGTGACGGACACGAGCCAGTCGGCGAAGTGCCGTGCCTCTTCCTGGTACCCGGTTCCGGAGAGGGCCGCGAGCATGGCCGTGGCGTCGCGCAGCCAGGTGTAGCGGTAGTCCCAGTTGCGCTCTCCCCCGATCTCCTCGGGCAACGACGTGGTGGGCGCGGCGATGAC
>NZ_JBHWBP010000629.1:0-2011 GCF_042735575.1 Streptomyces sp. NPDC059564
GACCTGCCGCATGCGCTCGTGGAGTGGGTCGCCATGCTGGTTGTCACTCGTGAGGGCGACCGGCGCTGCAAGCTCCGTCCGTCCCAGCGGGCGATGGTGGCACTGGTGTACCTGCGAGAGCACACCACTCTGGCGAAGATCGCCGCCGGGTTCGGGATCAGCGAGTCCACCGCCCACGCCTACACCCACGCGGTCGTCGACCTGCTCGCCGAACGAGCACCGGGTCTACTCAAGACGCTGCGCGAGCACGATCCCGACTTCATCCTGCTCGACGGCACCCTCGCCGAGTGCGACCGGGTCGGCGACGGCCGGGCCGACTACTCCCACAAACACCGGCGCCACGGCGTGAACGTGCAGGTCGTCACCGACCCCTGCGGCCGGCTGCTGTGGCTCTCGCCCGCCCTGCCGGGCCGCACACACGACCTGACCGCCGCCCGCACCCACCGGATCATCCGGATCTGCGAGCGCCAGGGCGTTCCCGTCCTGGCCGACCTCGCCTACCAAGGTGGAGGGCCGTGGCTGACGACCGGCATCAAACGCAAGCCACTCCAGGAACTCACTCCCACCGAAAAGACCCTCAACCGGGCGCTGGCCGCAGCACGAGCGCCCGTTGAACGCGGTGTCGCGATCCTGAAGTCCTGGCGGATCTTCCGCACGTCCCGGTGCAGCCCCAACCGCATGACGTCAATCGTCAAGGCCATCCTCACGCTGGAGCGGCAGCGCTGAAGATCCTTAGTGAGCGCTTCGTCTGGCGATAACCGCCATATGAAGCGCTCACGCGGAACCGAAACCCCTGGGGTCAGTCCTGATCTTGGCTGTACTGGGCCGCGTACCAACTGGAGTCGATGGCGGGGTTGCGCAGCGCCCCCCAGAATCGGTCGTCAGGTATCGGTGGCAGGGGCTGATTGCCCAGGTCCGCATGCAGATCCGCACGCCAGTCGAGAGTGAAGTGACTCCGGGTCTCCGCGCTCTCGCACACGGACCTGTACGGGGACCCCCAGATCCCGAGGGCTATCTTCTCCGCGGCCCACCTGCGCGTGTGGTCTCGGCCGGTGTCGGCCTGTGCGAGCACCGCGCGGAGTCGCAGGGCGAGCGGGCCGGTCTGGTCAGGCTGCGGCAGGGCCACACCGCACTCCCACGCGTCCAGGGCTGTCTTGACCTCCGGGTAGTTGTTCAGACCCGTTTCGACCGCCAGTCTGCGCAGCTGCTTCCGCGCGGCGTCGACCACCTGCTCATACGGCAGGACTGCGATCAGCGCACCGAGTTCCTCATGCCCGTCCAGGTGGCTCACGTGGAGGAGGTCGGTGGGACTGTAGGACAGGTCCAGCTCTGGAAGCGGCTCATCCGGTGCGGGAAGGGACTCGTCGGCACTGTACTGCGGCCTGGCAGGCGGACGCGCCTCCCAGAACAGCCGGCCGTTGAAGGTGACGACACCGGCGTCCTGGCCGCGCTCAAGCGTGCCGGCCAGTTCGGCCAGATACCCACCCAGCGAGTCGGCCTGCCCGAAACTGGTGCCGGTCTCGTCGAAGAACCGTCCGATCACACCGAAGGAGTCCCGCCCGGTACGGCAATCCATCAGAAGACCGTCCGACGTCACGTCGTAAGAACCGAACTTCACGTAGTCGTGAAGCCAGTAGCCCTCGGTCTCCCCGTCGAGGCCCTGGTCGATGCCGCGCATGAACCCGGTGTCCCCGAGGATTCCGATCACTCCGAGCAGCCGGTCGCCCGTGCTGAACCGGAAAGCCTCAGGTCCCTCCAGCGCCCCGTTGTGCCGGAGGAGTGAAGCGACCAGGTCCGGAGGAAAGGTGACCCCCAGTTCCTGTTGCGCTGCTGCGATCTCCTCGCCTCCTGCGGGCGGCCGAAGCGTGGCAAACGTGCGGGGCGCGTGCTCGCGCAGCCACGCGTCGATGCGAGTCCATGAGTCCTGGACCAGGTCTGATGTCATAGGGCCGACCTTAGAACCAGCGGCTGACAACAGCTTGATCGTCGCTCACCGGCCTTGCCGCCGGGT
>NZ_JBHWBP010000630.1:0-2006 GCF_042735575.1 Streptomyces sp. NPDC059564
GATCCCCGGCGGCCCCCGGCGGCCCCGGGGCCTCAGCCGGTCTTGCGGCGGACCTTCTTGTTCTTGCCCCCGGCCCCGCTGCTGGAGCCCTGGACCTTCGCCCGGCTCTGGTGCGACTGCTGCGACTGCGCGTTCGCGGCGTTGCGCTCCAGCGCCTCGCGGAACTTGCGCTTGGCCGCCTCGGCGGGGGATTCGTCCTGCGGAACGTCCTCCTGCGGGACGTCCGGGGTCTCTGGTGCGTCAGCCATGTCTCTGCCTCCTGGAGTGATCAAGTCAGCCCAGTCTGTCAGCCGCGCCCTCCACAGGCCATCGGGATCGGCCCGGGCGGCCGTCAGGCGGGCGGAGCGGGGGCCTCGGCGCCGCCACCGGCACGGATGCCGGCCAGCGCGGCCGTGTGCAGGACGAACGGATCGCCGTGCGCCACCGGGCTGCCGGTCAGTGTGTACCACTCGTCCGCGTCCGTGTACTGGACGTCGAAGCGGACCGTGCCGTCCGACCCCTCGGTCGTCCGCAGCGTGAGCGGACCGGTGATCACGCCGACCTCGTCGGTCATGGCCCCGCCGGGACCGGCGAGGACCTCGTCCTGCCACTGGTGGCGCTCGGTCATGACGTGCAGGTGTCGAGCATGGTGGTGAGCGTGGCCCGCTCCGCGTCGGTGACGGTCAGGCCGTACTGGGACTTCACGGTGGTCCAGGCCCGCCCGTACTGGCACCAGCTGGACTTGTCCGTGGGCTGCCACAGGTCGGGGCTCTGGTCGCCCTTGGAGCGGTTCGAGGACGCCGAAACCGCCAGCAGCTGCGGCCGGGTCAGGTCGTTCGCGAAGGCCTTGCGCCGGGCCGCGTCCCATCCGGCGGCCCCCGAGCGCCAGGCTTCGGCGAGCGGCACCATGTGGTCGATGTCCAGCTTCGAGGCCTCGGTGACCGTCGCCCCGTCGTACAGGCTCTTCCAGCGGCCGGTCAGGGCGCGGCACTCGGAGTCCTGGGTGACGTCGACGCCGTCCCGCTTGAGGACCACCTCGCGGGTGTCGCACTTGTTGCCCTGCTCGGCCCAGTGCGTGAACTTGTCGCGGCTGTACCCGGCCATCGTGCCGGGCTTGCCGGTCGTCAGCGCCGCGAGCCGGGTCCGGGCCACCGCCGCGGTGACCATGCCGGGCAGTACGTCGCCCGGGGCCGGCTGGCCGGCGGCGCCGGAGGGGGCGGGGGTTCGGGGGGAGGGGGCGCTCGCGCTGGCCGTCGCTTTCGCGCTCGGCGTGCTCGAGGCCTTTGCGTCACCGGAGGAGCCCTGGCCGCTGTTCCCGCATCCGCTCGCGCCGAGCAGCAGCGCCACGGCCACCGCCGCACCGCGTACACCTGTCTGACGACCCATGACCCCACCCCGAGGAGACTCCACTGACCCGGGAAGACTACCCATAACCGGACATCCAACCCCGCACCGGGCTTCGCGGAGTGTCTACGTGTGCAGCGGGTCCGGCGGCAGGCGCAGCAAATCGGCCAGCGGCGAGCCCTGTTCGGCCCACCGGCGCAGCAGCTCCCGGTCGATCCAGCGCACTCCGTGCCGGTCGCCCCACGCCTTGGCGTCCTGTGTGAAACCGCCGTTGGTGACGACCACGGCGTGGTCGGCCCGGTGCACCGGGCCCGCCGTGCCCTTCACCTCGTGCATCACCGACGAGCCGACGGCGGCGCCGGTACGGGTGTGCCGCGCCTGGACGACGATGCGGCCGCGCCACGCGTCGTCGCCGATCACCTCGCCGATCACCTCGGCCGCCCGGGCGCCGCCTCCGCCTCCGCCTCCGCCCCGGCCCACCGTCCGGGCCGGCCAGCCGTCGCGGATCAGCAGGTCCCGCAGCGCGTACTCGAACTCCTCGTGGCCCATGGCGTCGAACTCCGCCAGGGTGATCCGGAGGGTGGCGAGGCGCGTGGCCGCGTGCCGGCGGGCCGCCGCGGCGTGCAGCGCGTGCCGGCCGGCCGCGGCGGCCGCCGCGAGGGCCACGGCCAGCAGGACGGGCC